>VYCX01000245.1:4280-22810 GCA_009843725.1 Boseongicola sp. SB0675_bin_26 | reverse complement strand
AAATCACGGCGGCGCGGAGAACCCCGAAAATGTCCCCATATGAGAATCGGTCCCCTTCAGCACCGACCAGGCGAGACCTAGGACGCTGAGTTGCCTGGCCTCGGTGGCCTTGCCGCCCGACAGCACCGCTTCGCAGTTCGACGTGAATCGGGTCAGCAGATAGTCCACGAAACCGGTCACCAGTTCCGGCCTGTTGAACTGAGCCAGCAATCCTTCGATCCGGAACCGGATCTCTGTCGAGACCTGCGATCCACCTTGTGTTCCGGGACCGATGGCATATTCCATTTCACCTTCCAGCTTCGATTGCCCATTGCTGTCATCGCCTCGACCGAAGATCGTGCCAGACTTTTGGATCGCGTCGGTGCCGTAGCTGCCGGCACCGCGGAACGCGGCCCGGATCGGGCCAAAACGGATCTCCACGGTGCCCTCGAAGTGGTCCTTCGTCACATTGGTGATCGTCGCGCCGGGGATGCAGCTGCCCACGGACCAAATGTCGGCGAAAAGTTCCCAGGCTTCGGCGGGCGGCGCGGCAAGGGCGAAATCACGATTCACGATGGTCCAGGCTCCGTCAGTGCGGACCTGCCCCGCGGGTTCGGGAGGATTTGCGGCAATCGGTTCATCTCTGATCGAGAACTGCGCGATCTTCCTCGGGGCCGGAGGTTCGGGATGCAGGTGCCCGGCAGCCGCGATGCCACTGGCGTTGCGCCAGTTGATCACGTCCTGGATGGCTTGAACGATGCCAACATAGCCCGTGCAGCGGCAGAGATTGCCGCTGAGTTCCGTGCGGATCGTCTTTTCGTCAGGAGCGTCGAACCGGGCGACGATGTCGCGAGCCGTCGCAAGCATGCCCGGCGTGCAGAACCCGCACTGCAACCCATGATGGCGCGAGAAGGCCTCGCGCAGCATCGCCATCACCTCGTCGTCCCCATACCCCTCGACCGTTTCCACCCTGGCACCTTCGCAGCTCCTGGCAAAAGTGATGCAGGAGCGGACGGGCTTGCCGTCGAGCATCACCGTGCAGGCACCGCAAACTCCATGTTCGCAGCCCAGATGCGTGCCGGTCAGTTCCAGGTGGTCTCGCAGCACTTCGGCCAGCGGCGCACGGGCGGGAACGGCGACACTCTGTTCTTCGCCATTGACGGTAAGGCGGACGGTGTCGGTCATTCGATGGCCCCTGCGACTGCTCGGCGGAGGGCGACGGCAAGCTGCCTGGCCTTGACCTCCGAGAGGGTCGGGTCGAGGGTGTCCAGCCCGCGTTCGATCGCGGCCAGGTCGGGCACCTGGCCGGTCTCAGCGATCAAGCTTGCCAGGGTTGGCGACACGAGCGGCGCGCCAGCAGCGGCGCCAAAGACAACCCGGCAGTAAGCCTTGGCCGGATCGGCCACGAACACGCCTATGGCGATCGCGAACTCGCCCACCTTGCGGCAGGTCTTGTGGTATCCCCAGACCGCCCCCTCGGAGAACCGGGGCACTCGGACCGCACGAACGAGCTCGCCGGGCGCAAGGGCGGTGCGGTAGGCGCCAGGCATGAAGGTGAACATGTCGATCTCGCGACCGCCATCGGACGCCGCGGTGACAACCCGTGCATCGAGCGCTGTCATCACGCTGATCCAGTCGGCCGCCGGATCCGCATGGCAGAGGCTGCCGCCCAACGTTCCCCGGTTCCGAACTGCCCGGTACGCGATGCCAGATGCCACATAGGGCAGCATGCCCGGGATCGGATCGGGAACCGCGCCGTCCTCGATGTCCGCATGGGTCACGCCGGCGCCGATCTCGACATGCTCATCCGTGGCGGTTGCTGATCTGAGATCGTCCAGTCCGCCGACGTCGACCAGCCGTGCGGGTCGCGCCAGGCGCAGGTTCAGCATCGGGCCCAGCGACTGCCCACCTCCCAGGAGCCTGACCTCTCCACCAGCTTCGAGTGCGCCAATGGCGGCATCGAGCGTCTCGGGGACGGTGTGGTCGAAGTCCACGGGTTTCATTCCTTGACACCTTGCGTCCGTTCTGCGGCCATCACTGCGGCAAGGACCTTCTCCGGTGTCGCAGGTATCTCGGTCAGTTCTGCGCCCAGCGGTCGCAGCGCGTCGTTGATCGCGTTGACTATCGCGCCGCCCGGCGCGATTGCCGCGCCTTCGCCGATGCCCTTGATTCCGTGGCGTGTATAGGGCGAGAGAGTCTCCTTGTGGCGCAGCTGGAACCTCGGCAGTTCGATCGGGCCAGGCAGGACGTAGTCCGCGAGCGTCGAGGTCATAGGCTGTCCGTTGCAATCATAGAGCACTTCCTCAAACAGCGCCGTTCCGATGCCCTGTGCCGCGCCGCCGTACGCCTGACCCTCCAGCACCATAGGGTTAACGCGTGTTCCGCAGTCCTCGAAGATCGCATAGTCCTCAACATTCACCAATCCGGTTTGCACATCGACCTCGACGACTGCAGCGTGGGTCGCGTAGGTGAAGACTCCGGTATCGATATCGGGCCTGTAGCCTTCTGTAACCTCAAGGCCTGCCGTGTCGACGTCATCCGGCAATTGATCGGGCCTAAGGTACCATGCCCGAGCGATTTCGGCGAAACTGACACTCCCGCCACGATGTACGGCACGACCGCCGTCCAGCCGGACGTCCTCGGGCCGACATTGCAAGAGATGCGCCGCATGAGTCCTGACCCGCTTTGCCAGAACCTCTGCTGCCTTCGATACCGCGCCGCCCGCCATCACCATGCCGCGCGACGCGTAGGCGCCGGTTGAGTACGGGGTGACGCCGGTGTCGCCCATCGTTACGGTGATCCTGTCGGTGTCGACGGTCAGCCATTCGCTGGCTACCTGTGCCAGTGTCGTTTCCAGCCCTTGGCCGAAGCTGTGGTTGCCCGAGCGCACCTCGACCGATCCCGAGGGCGTGATCTTCACCATCGCCTGCTCATATCCAGGCACCAGTGGCAGTCCCCAGGCAGAAAAGACCTTGGTGCCGTGGGCGGACTGCTCGGTGAAACTGGAAAAGCCGATGCCGAGAAAGCGGCCCTCGGCAGCGGCAGCCTTCTGGCGCAGGCGGAATCCGTGAAGGTCTATGGCCTTCTCGGCCTCGACAACGCCTTGCCGATAGTCGCCGCTGTCGTAGAACTTTCCCGTAACATTCGTGTACGGCATCCGGTCAGCGGCAACAAGGTTCTCCTTTCGGACCGTGGACGGCTCGCGACCTGCCGCGCGGGCGATCGCGTCGACCGTGAGCTCCATCGCGAAGCAGACGCCGGGTCGCGCCACACCGCGATAGGGCGTGAACGAGGGCTTGTTGGTAGCCACCGAATAGGTCTTGCAGCGATAGGCATCAAGCGCGTAGGGTCCGGGCAAGTTGCCGCCTGCCTGTGCGGCCTCCAGACAGGCCGTGAACGGCCAGACGGAATATGCGCCCACGTCCACGATGATTTCGGCGTCAAGCCCGAGAATCCTGCCGCGCGCGTCTGCGTACGCGGTGATCGTGTAGTGATGCTGGCGGGTGTTGGCCCCAGCCACCAGATGTTCGCGTCTGTCCTCCGTCCAGCGGATCGGGCGGCCCGTTGCCTTCGCCACCCAGGAAACGGTGATTTCCTCCGGTTGAAGCACGCACTTGTAGCCGAATCCCCCGCCGACCTCGGGAGCGATGACCCGGATCCGGCCCTGGTCCATCTGCAGGCATTGGGCAATGCCCGTCCGGATCAGATGCGGCACCTGAGTCGACGTGTAGACGACGAGCTGGTCTGCCCTTTCGTCCCACATGGCCAGAGTGCCCTTGCCCTCCATCGGCACCATGCATTGCCGCGCGGTGTCATATTTCCTTTTGACGACGATGGCGGCGGTGGCGCGGGCTGCCTCGATGTCTCCGTCGAATTCGGTCGTCAGGAAAAGGTTGTCACCCCAGCTTTCATGCACCAACGCCGCTCCTGTTTCCATTGCTGCTCGGGCATCGACCAGAGGAGGCAAGGGCTCGATATCGACGCCGACACTCTCTGCGACGTCTTCGGCCTCGGCGCGAGTCGGTGCAATGCAGATTGCGATGCATTCGCCGACAAACCGGACCTTGTCCTTGGCCAGCGGATTCTGGTCGGACACCTTGTATGTCGGCAGGGAGGACTCGGCGCGGATCGGGAGGACGTCGGAAAGGTCATCGGAGGTGAAGACCCGGTGTGCCAGCAACTCGGGCTTGGTAATCCCGACGATGCGACCATGCGCAACAGGGCTGCGGACAAATGCAGCCTCCCATTGGCGTGGAAAACGCAGATCGCCCACGAACTTGGCCTGCCCGTTGAGCAGTCGTCGATCCTCTTTCCGCCTGATCCGTGCGCCGATTCCCGTGTTCACGTCGCCCCGGTGCCTCCCGATGATCATAGAAATCGATGCCGGCATTGCGCCGAACGATCCGCAGTCACGGTGACGAGACCACGGTTCAGACCGATCACTATTTGTCCTGTTAAGGAGCATACCCCATAAATCTGCCAATTCAACCGCCTCGCTTGCCCTTGCGGCATCCGTGCAGCATAAAGCATTGTGCAATATGCGCATTGTGGAATGGAAAGCCAGATGGGCACGAAAACGAGCAAGCGCCAACCGATGCACGACAGACCGGCGCGAATGCGGCCAGGCAAGGCCAAGAGCCGCAAGTACAGAGAGTTGTGGAAGCGACCAGGGTATCTGGTCCGGCGCCTCCACCAGATCCACGTTGGCCTCTTCGCCGAGGAGTGCAGCGGCGAAGATCTGACGCCGGTTCAATTCGGCATACTGACAGTGCTTCAGAACGGCGAGGAGATGGATCAGCTCACGTTGTCAACCTCGGTCGGCATAGACCGCACCAGCGGAGCTGATGTCATTCGCCGTCTCGAACGGCGCGGGTACGTGACAAGAGACGCGTCCGATCATGACCGACGGGCGAAGATCATTCGTATCACGCACTTGGGCAAGGACTGTGTCTTCCGTGTTCGTCCGATGATGGCACGGGCACAGGAGCGGCTGATTGGCCCGCTGGACAATGATGAGCGCGACGAATTCCTTCGGCTTATCGAGAAACTGGTGACCGCCAACAACGAGGCAAGCCGGGCACCCTTGGGCACGGTTTAGCACAACTGTCTGCAGTGCAAGAAAAATGTCCCTGCTTGTCGCTGCCCTAAGAGTGACAGGCAGAAAAAGCTTTGCGTTTGCCAAAAAGAGGAGCATACTCCTTTAAGTAGCGAGGGAGGTGCTTCGTGGAGGACGGTCGGCAACAGGCATTCGGACTTGGTTTCGCGGGGTTCGCAACGGGGCGCGAAGGTCGATTGGCGGTGCACGGCTGGAGGGTCGGCTGATGTCGCTTCTCGCGCAGTATTTCGTGACAGGCATAGCGACCGGCAGCTTCCTGATTCTTGCAACGATCGGATTTTCGCTGACCCGTCAGGTCGAGGGATTCCTGAACATCGCCCACGCCGAACTGCTTGGCGTCTCGGCCTTCATGACCTGGGGTCTGAACGTGCTGGCCGGATGGCCGCTTTTGCCGTCGGCAACCGTTGCCATCGCGGTGACATCCGTCTTCGGCCTTGTGATCGCGCGCACGGTCTATGACCCGATCAAGAAACTTGGCCCGGCGGTATTGCTCATCACTTCGGTCGGGGTCGCCTACGTGATCGGGGGCGGCGTGGACGCAGTGATCGGCACCGGGATCCGTACGCTCGACATTCCGCTGGCGACTACCTACAAGTTCTACGGCATTCGCGTCACTAACTACCAGCTCTTGGTGATTGCGCTCGCCGCGCTCACCGGCGTCTCGCTGGCGCTGTTCCTGAACAAGACGAACACAGGCCTTGCAATTCGCGCGGTCGCCGCCAATGCCGAACTCGCCGCCTCGCGCGGAGTCGATGTCAGGAAGACGTCGCGCGCGACGTGGCTGATATCGTCGGGGCTGGCTGGGCTCGCCGGCGTGATGCTGGCCATGATCGCGACCCTGTCGACCGACATCGCCTTCCATCAGATTCTCAAGATCCTGGCGGTTGCGATCCTGGCGGGTCTCGGCTCGCTCTACAGCGTCATCCTGTCAGGCCTGATAGTTGGCATCGCCATGGATGTGTCCGTCTACTGGATTCCAGCCGGCTATCGGCCACTCATCGCCTTCGCAATCGTCATCATCGTACTGCTGTTTCGGCCACAAGGCCTGTCGGGAAGGAGAGCGGCATGAATGTCGAGGCGTTTCTCGTCGCCGTCCTGACCTTCGGTTGCCTGTTCTCGGTGCTGACGCTTTCGCTCAACCTGCAGTATGCGCGTGGTGGCATGATCAACTTTGGCACCGTCGCCTATTTCGCGGTGGGCGCCTATGCGTATGCCATCGTGACGCAGGAGCCGCCGTCCGGCCTTGACCAGTACCTGATCGGCCTCAACGGTCCCTGGTGGCTTGGCTTCCTTGTCGCGGGTGTCGGCGCGGCGTGCTTTGCGATTTTGACGGGCTGGCCCACGCTCAGGTTGCGAGGGGAATATCTTGCACTCACGACCTTTGCCTTTGCGGAAGTGCTGCACTCCTTCCTCCTGAACGAACGCAGGATCGGCAATGGCAGTGTTGGCCTGGCGAATGTCGAACGTCCCGGTATCTCTTGGGCAGACGTGCCGGACAGCTACGTGTTCGCGGTCGCCGCCCTGTTGCTGATGCTCGTCACCATTGCCGTTTACCGGCGAATCCTTGCCTCGCCGTACGGTCGCGCGATGGATGCGGTCCGTGATGACGAGATGGCGGCCGAGGCCGTTGGCAAGGACGTGGCCCGGATGCGGTTCGAGGTCTTCGTGATCTCGGCCGTTCCGATTGGCTTCGCAGGAGCGCTCTACGCGATGATCACGACGCTGGTGAGCCCTGACCTCTTCACCGCCGAGGTGACGTTCTTTGTCTGGATCGCGCTCGTGCTGGGCGGTGAGCGGACGATGCTCGGCGCCATATTGGGCACGATTGCGCTGGTGGTGTTCCAGGAGGTTGTGAGGGGCATTCCATTCGAGACCGTGCGTTCCGCCCAGATCGCCGCATCGGTCGAACACATGCTGACCGGGGCCATCTTCGTGATCATCCTGCGCTGGCAGGTCTTCGAGAGGATTTCCTTCGCGAGGAGCCAGGCCGAATGAACAGCGAATTCCTGATCGTGGACGGTGTGACGAAGCGGTTCGGCGGGCTTCAGGCGTTGGGCGGAGACGGCGGGCTGAGTTTCACGGTGCCTCGGGGGACCTTCCTGGGCCTGATCGGTCCCAACGGAGCGGGCAAGTCCACGACTTTCAACGTCATCTCCGGTGTAACGAAGCCAGACACCGGTGCCGTATATCTTGACGGGCAGAACCTGTCCGAAACACGGACACCCGAGATCGCGGCGCACGGGTTGGGGAGAACGTTCCAGACCCCCAGGGCCTTCCCGTCGCTGTCGATCCTGGAAAACGTGATCGTGGGTGCCGACAGCGCTGGCGAGCGGCTCGGCGCCGTCCTGTCGGGTCGCTGGCGGCGGGACGAGCCGAAGCTGAAAGAGAAGGCGGCAGCCGTTCTGAATCGGGTCGGGCTGGGCAGCCGCATGACAGGGAGCGTGGCGAGTCTCTCGGGAGGCGAGCTTCGGATGCTCGAAGTCGCCCGCCAGCTCGTGCGGGACCCGAAGATCCTGCTGCTAGACGAACCGACCGCGGGGGTTGATCCCAGCCTGCAGGGCAAGCTCAGCGAAATCCTGGCGAGGCTTCATGAGGACGGGACAACGCTCATCGTTGTCGAGCACAATCTGCATTTCCTGTTGCGAATCGCCGACACGGTCGTGGTCCTGCAGAATGGCGAACTGCTGGCTCAGGGCTCGCCGCAAGCAATCAGATCCGACGAAAAGGTCGTCGCCGCTTATCTGGGGAACGATCATGCTGCTTGAAGCGACTGAACTGAAGTCAGGTTATGGCAAGGTTCAGATCCTGCACGGGGTCGATTTCGCCGTGCCGCCAGGCCGGATCACGACGGTGCTGGGGCCGAACGGCGCCGGCAAGAGCACGTTGATGAAGACCCTGTCCGGGCATTTGCCAGTCATGGGCGGCACGTTCCTCTACAATGGCAAGTCACTCGCTGGACGCCACGCGCTCAGCATCTGCCTGGCCGGCATCGGCTATGTTCCCCAGGAAGCCAACGTGTTCTTTGACCTGTCGGTTCGGGACAACTTGCTGGCGTCCGCGCTGGCCTTCGAAGGCGCGGCCGAGCGGGTGGCGGAGGTGTTCAGACGCTTTCCCATTCTTGAAGAGCGGGCCGAGCAGCGCGCATCGACGCTTTCCGGAGGTGAGCGTCAGACCTTGGCAATCGCGACCGCGCTTGTGACAGGGCCCGAGGTCATGATCCTCGACGAGCCGACGTCAGGTCTGGCCCCGATTTTCGTCGACCGCATCCTGGGATGGGTGGGCGAGCTGGCCCAGGACGGCATGGGCGTGGCCTGGGTTGTCGAGCAGAATCCCGAAAAGATTCTCGCGATTTCCGAAACCACCTACGTCATCGACGCCGGGCGAAACGCTGACACGATCGAAAGCGGTTCGCTGCTTGAACCGGGGCGGCTCGAAAGCGTCCTGCTGTAGCGCAATGGCTGGAGTGGGGGAAGGAAGACCTGGACCGAGAGACAGATATGGAGGGTCACATGCCACGAACGTAGGAGAGCAGGCGGAGAAAGGACGACTTCTTTGAAAAAATGGAGGATCACATGCCAAAGAGGAGTATACTGCGTAAATCACTGGTGACTGCAACCATCATCTCAAGCGTTGCAACACTGGCCCAGGCCGACGAAGTCACTGTTGGCGTCCTGGTGCCGCTTACCGGTGAGCTTGGAGAGTTCGGCGAGATCGTCGCGAACGCCGTGGAGCTTGGCGTGCGCGAAGTCAACGCAGCGGGTGGCACGTCCTGCGGCCCGCTGCGAACGGTAGTCGCGGACACGGGAGGCAACCCCGAGGTGGGTATCCGCGAAGCCACAAAGATGATTGAATCCGAAGGGGCGGTTGCCGTTCTCGGACCGACATCGGGCGTCATGGTCGCGCTGGTCGACATGGCGAAGCGGACCGAAACGGTCGTGATGTCGCCCTACGCGGGCACGATCACCCTCAACGAGCTTGGCGGCGATTTCGTCTACAGAACGGTCTCCTCTGACCTTGGAGACGGGGCTGCCTCCGGGCTCTGGCTCACCGAGCGTGGCTACAAGAGCGTCGCCTTCCTTGTGCAGAACGAGGAATCGACAATATCACCTGCCCAGGTCGCACGCACCAAGCTTGAGGATGCCGGGATCGAGCTGACCGACTACGTCATCTACAATCCTGGCCAGCCATCCTATCAGGCCGAGCTGATTTCGGTATTGGCCAACGAGCCCGACGCGATCTATCTGGCTGGCGGCCAGGAATCCGGCGTCACCGTCATCAAGGAAGCGACCGCGGGCGGGTTTGAAGGCGAGTGGCTGTTCACCGCCGACCTTGCGGTGCCGGAGATTTTCGATGCCGCCGGCGCTGAGCTGCTTAACGGACGAGCCTATGTAGAGTTTGCCGATGCCGACAATTCACTGCCGGAATACAAGGCGTTCGAATCGCTGCATATGGAGGCGGCAGGCGGAGAGCCCGGTCCGTTCGCGGCCAATTCCTACGACATGGTGAAGCTGGTGGCACTCTCGCTGGAAGCCAGCGGCGAGTGCTCCGGGGCTGGCATCAATGCGGTGATCCGGGATGTCGCCGATGGTGGTGAAGCCGTGTCGTCCTTTGCAGAAGGCAAGGCGGCCTTGGCCGAGGGCAAGGACATCAACTACGAGGGTGCGTCCGGGCCGCTGAGCTTTGACGCAAGCGGTACCGTATCCGGATCCTATTCGATCCAAGCTGCCCAAGAGGGGCAATGGGTCAACGTTCGGTTCTATCCGGCAAGCGCATTTGAATAAGCGACTGGCTCAAGCTAAGTGTTCCCGCCCCCGGCTATTGCCGGGGGCGGCCCATTTCGCTCACTCGATCAGTAGAACTGCGACGGCAGCATCAACGCCAGCTGGGGAAATGCAATCAGCACTCCGATCATCACGAGGAGCGCCGCCACGAAGGGCAGAGCGCCGACGATGACATCGTTCACGTGTCCGGACTTCCGTACGCCCTGGATCACGTAAAGGTTGAGCCCCACAGGCGGCGTGATCAGCGCAGTCTCAATCAACAGCATCAGCAGGATGCCGAACCACACTGGATCGTAGCCGAGTGCGAAGACGACGGGTGCGATGATTGGCACAGTTGTAATCATCAGCGTCAGCGTTTCGAGAAACAGCCCCAGCACCAGGTAGAGGGATACAATGAGAAGCAGCGCAATTGCCGGAGAGTAGTTCAGGCCTGTCACGAAGTCGCTCACTGTCTGCGGCAGGCCGATCGTCGCCAGGACGAGGTTCAGAAAGAAGGCGGCCACAATGATCAGCATGATCATCGCCGTCGTCTGCATCGCTCCCTCCACCGAATGCTTGATGATCTCGAAGTTCAGCCTCCGGTTCGCGGCCGCAAGGATGATCGAGCAGATCACGCCCAGCGCCGCCGATTCCGTAGGCGTAGCGAAGCCGGCATATATTGATCCGATCACCACCACGAAGATGAGTGCTGGCGGGATCAGGTCAGGCAGGCTGCGCCTACGGTCGTTCCAGGAATAGATGTGCCGCCGCCCGCCCAATTCGGGGCGAAGCGCGCAGGCGACAAGCACCGTTCCAGAAAAGAGGCCCGCGAGGACAACGCCCGGAAGTATGCCGGCGAGATAAAGCTCCGGGATCGAAGTGTCGGTGAGAGCGCCGTAAATTATGATGTTTATCGATGGCGGGATCAGGATGCCGAGCGTTCCACCCGATGCAAGCGTTCCAAGGAAAAGGCCTCGATTGTAGCGGTTCCTGTCCATCTGCGGGATGGCCACGGTGCCGATCGTTGCGGCTGTGGCGACAGTCGAGCCCGAGATTGCGGCGAAAGAGGCGCACGCGCCGATGTTGGAATGCATCAGCCCGCCGGGCAGCCAGGAGAGCCAGGTCGAAACGGCCCGGTAGACCTTGTCGGCGATTCCGGCGCGAAGGAGGATTTCGCCCATCAGCACGAAGAGCGGGATCGCCACGAGCAGGAATTCGGTCGAAGCGGACCATGCGATGTCGCCCATCGCCCGGTGCAGGGGTATTGGCGAGAAGATGCCGTCAAGGATCAATGCAAGAAGGCCGAGAGCCGCCGCCACCGGGACGGAAAGGCCAATCAGGATGAACAAGAGAAACAGCGAGAAGTGGAGCATCATCGCACCTCACCTGGCTGGGCGGCGGATGGCTCAGTCTCGTCGGCGATTTCGTCATTGACAGTGCGGCTGCCGACAAGAGTCTGCACTTTATCGAACTCGCGTCGCACCAGCATGACGAGGCTCAGACCGAAGAGCAGCATGCCGACTGCCGCGAAGAGCACGAGCCCGGCGAGCCACAACGTCTGTGGAATCCAGAGGGGAACGCCCAGTGTCGTGTTCGATGTCGCGCGCAGCTCGATCGTGTCGAGGAGCACGCTGGCACAGAAGTAGGCCAGCACCGTTCCGTACGTCGCCAGGCACAGCATGCCAAGGCAGTCAAGATAGGCACGCGTCCGTGTGCCCATCCATGTATGGAACGCGTCCACGCGCACATGGGCACGCCGGAGCAACGCGAAGCCAAACGCCCAGCTCGAGCTTATCGCGAGCGCGTATCCTGACAGCTCGTCGGCTCCGCCTGTCGAGATGCCGGCAAACTTCCTGAGCAGGACTTCGGCGCCGATCAGCAGGGCAACGGCAAAGATCATGAGACCACTGGCCCACACGGCGATGCGGACCAGTGTCCTGCTGACAGTCAGGAGCCTTAGCTGTAACGGCGTCACGGCGAAATCAGTTTGTCGGCGCACTCAGGCCGACAACTTCACCGGCGGTCCTGTTCCAACGGTCGGCACAATCCGCACCGCAGCGAGCGGCCCAGCGAGGCACGACCACGTCCGCCATGATCTCGCGAATCCTGTCGTAGTCGCTGTCCTGAACCGGGATCAAGGTCATCGACGCGACATTGCCGTCAACGCAGGCGCCTCCAGTGTTGCAGGAGATGCCGTCATTGGTTTCGGACCGTCCGGATTCCCAGGCCGAATCCTCCCAGGCGCCAATCTCGGTTTCCAGGAATGCCTGAACGGCCGGATCAAGACCGTTCCAGAAGTCGCCGTTTGCGGCGACGAAAGTGATCGCCCAGCTGATCGGCAAAGGATAGAGATGCGTGGTGGTTTGGTGCCATTTGGCGAGGTTTCCGCTGAGCGCTCCGGTGATCGCGCAGTCCACGACGCCTTTCTCGAGCGCCGGCACGACTTCGCCGAACGCCATGCCAACAGGGATTCCGCCAAGTGCCTCGATCATGTCGCCCTGGGACCTGCCTGACGCACGTACCTTCAGCCCGTCGAAATCTTCAATGCTGGCGATGGGCTGACGGCAATAGGCGATCTGGGCGTGGTAGGGGATGATGGCTAGAAGCTTCACGCCGTAGCGTTCCTCGAACACCTCCGCGAGAACGGGCTTGTAGGCATCCGAAATCTTGTGTGCGTCATCGATATTGCGGGTGATCCCAGCCAGGTCAATGGCTTCCGCCTCGGGCACTTCGCCGCCGACATAGGAGAGGAGCGTAGCGCTCATGTCCAGAACGCCGTTGCGAAGAAGCCTCAGTATCTCGCCGCCCTTCAGTCCCATTTCGGTGAACGGTTGAACTTTCACCGAGATCGCTCCTCCGGATCGTTCGGGAACGGCCTCCTCCCAGAAGGGACGCTCGACCTTGTTGAACAGAGAAAGTGCTCCCCAAGTCCCGACATAGTTGAATTCCGTCGCCGGCAGGTCGGATGCCAGGGCCACGCCGGCAATGCCGGTTGCCAGAACGATTGCCGAGAACGCGGACGCGCTCTTCTGATTTGATCTCATTTTGCATTCCTTTCCGTTGGCCAAGGCCGCGTGGCCCGGGCGACATGTGATTGCGAATAGAAACGAAGCATACGCCCTAAAATGCGCAAATCAAGCTTGAGGTATCGTGTTGCTGATCACGCCATCAGTCGGGCTTCTTGCTCAGGAATGTCGGTAATGAGCATGGCGCCTGGCCGATGCGTGATCGCGATCGGCAGCCGCGCAGTTTCGAGAGCAGCCTGGGTCGTCACTCCGCACGCCCAGAAGGCCGCGGTCTCGCAGTCACCGACTTCCACAGCGTCGCCCCAGTCAGGCTGGTTCAGATTGCAGACTCCTATGTCTCCGGGGTAGCCGACATGAAGCGGCGGGCCATGAGCAAACGGGTAGTTCCGACACAACTCCATGACCGTGTCCACTTTCCGCCTTGGGATCGGCCGCATGCTGACGACTAGCTTCGCGGAGAACATATTCTCAGGCACGGTCTCGATTCCTGTGCGGAACATTGGCACTGTCTTCTGTTCCTCAATATGCCGCATCGGCACCCCCGATGCCATCAAAGCTCGCTCGAGCGTAAACGAGCAACCGAGTGCGAAGGACACCAAGTCTTCGGTCCAATAGGCCAAGATGTCCGTTGGAGAGACGGTCAACTGACCGTTTCGATAAACGTTGTAGCTTGGTACGTCGGTGCGGATGTCGATATCGGCTCCGAGCCTCTTCAACATCGGATCACCGGCATCACCTACATCGATAAGTGGGCAGGGCGTGGGGTTTTTCCTGCAATAGGCATTGAACGAGCTGGCATAGATCTTCGGGACTATGACCACATTTGCTTGAAGCAGTCCCTGGCAGAGGCCAGCAGTATGGCCCGACAGTACGCCGTTCCGGACATGATCGCGGATGTTCTTGACTGATTCGCCAGTCATGTAGGGATCCAATTAATCCTGCAGGAAATGCTCGAACTTGCCTTGTGCACTTGTTCGGAGCGTGGAATGTGCTAATTAATGATCAGTATACACCGTAATCACGGGTGAGACTAGGTCTTCACGCCAAATGCATACCTGACGATAGCCGTCCGAAGAGCTAGCCCTTTGGCCTGACTTCATATTCGTGCGAGGCTTTGGTCTGATTGAAATCGCTTGGGAGGGTCGGATCTTGGATTCTGAAGTCAAGGAAACAGCAGCTTCTCCAACGATGGAGCGACTGGATTTACGCTGTGCAATCGCCGCGTTTCCGGAAGCGTATGTCGCAGTGGACGACATGAAGTTTGGTCGTCGCTCGGCGGGAGCAGGCCTTCTGGAGGCTCTGTGCCGCTACGCTGACAAGGACGGCTATGCGCTGGCGGTCACGTCAGAAGCCGATCTCCATCCGCTCCACTTTGCAATGGCACAGTTTCAAGACTCGTTGCCGACGGCCAATACTGTCGCGCTTTCCGATCAGGTCGCGCTGGCCAGATATGGAACGTTCTATTCGCCCGGCCCGATACTGACTGATCAAGCTTGGGCTCGGCGCGCTCGATCCGATGACGCCTATTCAATTGTTGGTGTCAATCACACAGTTGCAACCCTGCAAGCAACTCCATCATTGTGCCGCTATCTGTTCGATCCGCTCCAGCCTTGGGACGCCCTGATTTGCACGTCGCATTCGGTAAAGTCGGCCATCGAGACATTGTTCGAGAGCTACCTGAGCTATCTGGACAGCCGCGGCATCCAGGCGCCGCGGCCGCCGGTGCAGCTTCCGGTCATTCCGCTTGGCGTACATTGCGATCATTTCGATGCCACCAATGAACGGCAAGCTACGGCCAGTTCCTTTCGCAAGGCCCGCGGTATCGGTGAAGATGACATTGTCTTGCTCTCGTTCGGACGCATCGACCCCGCTACCAAAGCGCATCCCGTGCCGCTGTTCTTGTCGGTCGAGCGCGCGCAGCGCGAGATGGTCGGCGACCCGAAGCTTCATGTCGTCATGGTAGGTACGTTCTTGCCGGCCAAGGCTGCCAGACAGGAAATCGTCAACTCGGCTCGCATCTACGCACCCTCAGTCAACGTGCATTGGGTCGACGGGAAAGACCCCGCCCTTTGCCAAGCCAGCTGGCAGGCGGCGGATGTTTTCTTGTCCCTTTCTGACAACATTCAAGAGAGCTTTGGATTGACCCCGATCGAGGCGATGGCGGCATCGCTGCCAAGTATCGTCAGCGACTGGAACGGCTACAAGGAAACGGTGGTTCACGGAGAGACAGGGCTGCGGATTCCCACCGGCTTTCCAGATTCATCGTTCGGTCTCGGTGCCGAATTGAGCAACCGGTATTGCAGCAATCTGATGTCCGAATCAGGTTACCTGCACAGTGTTGCGCAACTGACCTACGTTGACGTTCGGAAATGTAGCGAGGCAATCGTAGCCTTGGCTCGCAATCATACCTTGAGAAAGCAGATGTCCGTCAAGAGCAGGGCACGCGCAGTGCAGAACTACGCTTGGCAGGTGGTACTGACGCAGTATAGGGACACGTTCGACGAATTGAATGCAATTAGATCGTTGAGATCGGGGACTATAGTCAGGACAGGATTGACTGAGCCGATTCGACCGGATCATGGCGATCCGCTGAAAATGTTCGGAGGATATCCCACTAGGACCTTGTCTTTGACAACGCGGCTGTCGATTGCACGCAGCGACGCCCGCGACCTCCTGGACCTGTTGCTGCAACAGCCAATGTGCGGCCACCCGCAGTGCACACGCGCCGATCCCGAGGACATGAAATACCTCGTTGATGTCCTCATGGACAGGGAAATCAGTGTACAAGATCTCAGTGAGCGGTTTCCTAGGTTGAGTCGGGCCGAGCTTCTTTCAGCCTGCGTGTGGTTGATGAAATATGACGTAGTCGACGCCATGCCTGACACAATCGGGTCTGAACCAATGCCCACCGATCCGGTCCATTGAATGCTGGAAATTGGTGTTTCCATCGAATTCGCCCGCGGAGGAATTCCGACTTTCGGGCCTTAGCGTTGACGTGTCATGACTTTTGTCTTTCTTGCGGATCCATCAACAACGTGAGCAGCAGTTCGCCAGGCCAAACCGACCCAGTTCCGGTTGAAATAAAGGCTTTTGATGATCGACGTCACAATCTTGCTTTTGCTTGATTTGGCTGGCCACTTGTCATTCTCCGCAAGCTGAATTCGAAGTAGCTGATTGTACGGCCTTGCCCGCCAGGCTGCTGCGGCAAATTCGACCACCTATGTGCGAAATGCGCTTCGCTTTTGGTTGAAGGACTGGATCCTTGGTGAGGGCATGTTCACCTTTTTTGGGCTTGTGGGATGCGACTCAAGAACTTCCGCTCAAGCTGCAACAGGTCGTCGCAGAAAGTGCTTGTACCAATGATAATGAACGGATACACCGATTGATTGTCGTTAAGTACAGGCTCTATTGGCCTTCCAGAGAAGCAGCTCGGACTGACGATCTGAAGTGTCGCTTCAAGAGCGCCATAAACATCTGATGCTGCGACAAGCCATACTTGAGAAACTGTGGCCAAGGAAAGCCAACAGCGTCCGTTGGCACCGATTCTGACTTGGAAAGATGAGATCAATTTCTCGAAAACAAAGATATCTATTGATAGTGCAATTGATTTATGGTAGTAAAATGAGAATACGACTTGCTTGCGCGTGTTTCTGGAAATCGAAGCAACCATTATAGATTTTTGGACGTGAGTACGTGGCCGGTAAGTTATCGCTTGGTTTGAAATTCAAGGATCGTTACGGAAGGGAGAAGTATCA
Organism: Boseongicola sp. SB0675_bin_26; assembly: GCA_009843725.1. Classification (GTDB taxonomy): domain Bacteria; phylum Pseudomonadota; class Alphaproteobacteria; order Rhodobacterales; family Rhodobacteraceae; genus JAJEFO01. The sequence goes on along the minus strand of VYCX01000245.1, from coordinate 6,174 downwards.
TGGCCGTGCAACAGGATGTAATTGTCATTGGCGGCGGTACCATTGGCCTCTCGGCGGCCTATCACGCGTCCTGCCGGAGGGACACTCAAGGGAAGAACTATAGCGTCACTCTGGTGGATCAGTACGATTTGGACAACGGAAATAACAGTTCGAAGGGCTACGAGCGGATGTATCGTGTCTTGTATGCCCCGAAAGAAAGGGCCCGGCTTGTCGAATCGGCATACGCGATGTGGCACGAAATGGAGTCGTATACCGGGAATCAGATACTGGCCGAGCATCCGATGCTGTTTTTCGGATTTCCGAATTCAGGGACATTCGAGGGCAAATTGCAGGACATTGCGGACACGATGGACAACCTTGGCATTCCTTATGATCGTCTGAACTCTCCGAACGAAATCAGCAATGCATTTCCCATGTTCAATCCAGATGGAATGCCGCCAAACTATGTCGGACTCCGGCAGAATATGGGTGCCACGATTCTCGTCCAACCCTCTTTCAAGGCGTTCGAGGGATTGGCTCGGGATAACGGCGTGAACTTCATCACCAACTCCAAAGCCATGTCTATAAAGCCTGGAGCCGGGGGCCCTCCTTATACGGTTACTCTCGACGATGGGACTCAAATTGAAGCACAGTTCCTCATTCTTGCTCCTGGCATTTGGCTGAATGATACGTTGAAGTATTTCGGGCTTCAGGCTGCGAGCAGCTGGTCGATCAGGACGATGACCCTAGGGTACTACAACACGGCTCCAACTTACAGGAACGCGCTGCCGGTTTGGTATGAATTTGGGAGCGCGGACAATGGCCTCTACTATGGGTTTCAGCCAACAGGCCAAGGACCGAGCAACGTAGTGTCACAGTACCCCTATGCGGTGAAAGTATCCGCAGATTTTACGCACAACACGACCAATAACGTGGCAACGGCCCTGATGACGCCACCGAATCAGGATATTCTCAATGCGATTACGCAACGATTGGGATCTCTGTTCCAACCGAACACTTTTAGTTCCGATATTGCCCTTGCTGGCTCGGAGGATGCATGCAACTATTCAATGAACGGGGATGGTGACATGGTCCTTGGCAGAATTCCGATGGGTCCGGGCAGTACGAGCTATTGGAAAAATGCCTCTCTGTTTTGCATGGCATCTGGCCGGGGGTTCAAGTTCACGCCGCTTTGGGGGCGTGTTCTCACCGACTTGGCAATTGATGGAGTAACGAGCTACCAGAACGATATCGAGCCTTTCAGTCCGTCGCGAAAGGATGTGTTCCAAAACGCATGATGTCGATTGGGCGGCAGTGCCGTGGCCGCTAGGGAACTAAGGTCTTCGGCCAAGTCGGTCGAAGTGGTGACCCATCGACATTTCTTCGTCGGACGGCGATGAAGAGGGCGGTTCAGCGCTGAACCAGGAACCGTTTGGCAGTCCACGATTCGTAGCCTGTAATTCCGTGCCATCTCTCCGACGCCGCGAGATGGTCAACAAGATCGCCGTTGAAGGCCAAGTTTGGCAACAGTACAATGTCCGTGTCACGCCATAAGTCAGTGTCTTGCTAGATGTCCTTGGCCAAGGGCTGACCTATGTCGCGTTGCTCTGCTTCGGCTGCAGTGCCTAGCTCAAGATAGATCCGAATGGCATCCGACCAAAGGGCAGGACCGGTGTGGTAGTGAACGTAGTGCGGCCGCTGCGTGTCAATTCCGCGTTCTGCGCGTGCTATCAAGAGCTTGAGCGTCTCTTCCAGAACGGGATGCTCAGAAACAGACGCGAATGCCCACTGGCAGAAGTGGACTCCCGACAAGTTCTCTACACCAATTATCAGGCCTTTCGGTGCGCTGCTCCAGTTCTCGATCGGATGTCGGCAGATCGTATCGAGATCGGCGTAAACACCGCCGTGCTTGTGC
>VYCX01000245.1:3533-4270 GCA_009843725.1 Boseongicola sp. SB0675_bin_26 | reverse complement strand
TCATGACACCGAGCGGCAATGATCGAAGCAGTTTGTCGACGCTGGCTCCCAAATGGTCCGTCACAAAGCGCGCGATTTGGTCATCGTCCTGGAATTTGACGGTCCAGCCCGGATTAACGCGGGCCCAGCTACGGACACAAGACCTTGCGACCAGCGGTATCTCGTGCGTGCGGTATGTCTGCCAGATGGTCTTCGGAATCGCATTTGGGACCGTCGTCTCCGATTTTCGAAGTGGCACTGTCATGCAAGACCAACAATAGAGCGCGATTCTTCGCTGCGGTGAAGAACCGCAGCCTTTCTTTTGCGATCATGGTGCCCTTCAAATGCAAATCTTGGATGATCCATCGCAAATGTCGCTGCTTGCCAAAAACAGCCAGTCAGATTGAAGTCGTTTGTTTGAGGTCCACCAGTACGTGCAGCCTGATCGGCACGTTCGCCCCTGACCAACACCCGGGTCGTTGGCGGGTCATCAATGTCCGAACCGGCAACATCAACAAGCGCACAAATCAATCTCGATTTCTGACTGCCCTGTGTTCCGCCAACGGAATGGTCCGCAGCGCCAAATCCGATCTCAGTTCTGGTGTCGGAACACTTGACTATGAAAGCCGAAAGATCAGGAATGCGATCTGTCCCGATCCGGGCCATTTGATCGAATCCGAACGAAGCCTGTAACACTGGATGTCGCTCAACATGCCCGCCTTGGACCCAAGGTTGCATCAATTGGGAACGACTTTTAA
>VYCX01000245.1:0-3523 GCA_009843725.1 Boseongicola sp. SB0675_bin_26 | reverse complement strand
CTTAGTGGCGACTTCGTGTCGTTCCGAGGTTAACGCGCCTCCCGCATCGAGTCCGCTTACGGTGCGGGTAGTGGGGGAGCCTGCGCAATACTTGCCTGCGTGCCGACGGTCATTTCGAATACGCATGGAACAATGTTGAGCAAGGATACACTGATTCAAAGTGCCGGGCAGTTTCCAGTAGAAAGATCGGCCGCAGGTTGGCTTTAGTGAGAAATTGCGACGCCGGATGAATGCCATTTCATCGCAAACGACAACTGGCCGCCGCGGCGGAATTTCTATGGAACTACGAAATCGCACGTATCAGGTCTGGTCTATTGCGCAACATTCGCCAGGAGTCGTAGCCGGGCAGATCATGCCACCGCTTCGATGCGAACAGATGGCTGACAGCTCCGCTGCACAGAACATTCCATGGGTGAATCAGCATTTCTTGCTCAGCCCACAGTTCGGGGTTCAACTGAATCCGTTCCGCCTGCGACGTCGAGACCTCAGGTCCACCATCGAAGGCCAGAAATTGTTTAATTGCGTCAGTCCATAGTTTCGGTCCGGTAAGGTGATGGACAGCCCCCTTCGAGCGGTAGTCAAAGTCATGATACTGACGGTCGACAATTAGATCAATTGCAATGCGCAGTACGGGATGGTTTGGCGGAGCGGCGATTGTCCACTGGCAGAAAAATTCCCGCGTGTTCTCGACGCCAACGACAAGCGCCGTACCGTCGCCAATCCAGTGCTCGGCAGGGTCGTTAGCCACTGTATCAATGTCGCTGTAAATCCCACCTTCCTTGAGCAGAACGAAGTAACGCCAGAAATCGGCCTTCATCACGCCTAGCGGCAGGTTCGAAAACGCCTGGTACTCTTGCTCTGTGCCTCGCGTACGAACATATGCATCAACTTCACAATCATCCAGAAGTCGATACTTCCATCCCTGATTCAGACGCCTCCACGATCGGACGCAAGACACGGCAGGCGCAGGCAATTCAATTGTCCTGTAAGTCTGCCATATCTGTTTGGGTATACGTGTTGTCATGATCACCAATCCAAGACGTGACGGTTATTTTGCTTATTGAACCAGCGCAACACTGATGCGTGACGGAATGTTGCCAGCGATCCGTCAACCGCAGGCACAAATCAACGGATAAGTCGTCGTATTCACTAGGGGCGAAAATCCGAAATACTCGGTGAGGACAGACTCTGCTGTACAAAATGCCCCTTCAACCCATGCCTGATCGTTAGAATAAGCCGAGCCGGAAAGGAAAACCTGATTCGCGCCTGGCAGTCCAGAATTGGCGACCATCAGCGGTTTGCGAATGCGCTGCATCACGTCGCAAATTTCGTAATGCGCATCCCAAGCATGGTAACCCGCGCCGAACGGATTGAGCGACCAATCCATGTAGTAACCTTCGGTAATCGAATTGTAGATCTGATTGAAACCTGAGTTGGTTTCGGAAGTGCCATAGTGAACATGAGCCAGCTGGAGCGCGACCATCCGCTTCATGCCCTCTGTCAGCGGTGTGCCCTTCGACAGCGGCTGGAAGTCTTCGGATAACGGCGTTGTTCGCATCTGTGTGGTATTCAGTTCGAATTGACGCCAGAAACTCGTATACCGCATGTCGTCGTAGCTGGCAAGAATCGCGTAGTTCTTGCCCTTCGCCTGCTCCTCTGGCGTGAAGTAATAGATTTGCCGCAAAGGTAGATCGGTCACGGTTGGTCCCCATGCTCCGCTGGGCGTATCGAGTCGGGGAGGGTAGGTGCAGTTTTCGAACCAAGGTTCATCACAAGATATTCCAATCTTGTAGGAGGGTTGCTCGATTACCGATTCGAGATACAGTTTCACTTGAGAGTTGTTCAACTGCTTTGCTAGGGTGCCGTCATAGGCAGTTTGCCCAATGAGTTCTACTGCGCGTCGCGGGATGCAAAGGAAGAGATAATCTGCTACATAGGAACTTGCTCCTTCTGACCCATAGGTGGGTTCGCATGTAACGTTGATCTGTTGCGTCGAATTGTCGAAGTCGAAAGAAGTGACGCGTTTATTGAGGATGACAGGGTTCACATTGTTATTGTTCTGAATTACTGAATTATGGAGTGCATCAATAAATTTCGCTATGTTGTATCAACGTAGTGGTATACAACATCTAGCATCTAAACCACAAATAGACACAACACTACATCTAGTAGGTTCATTCATTTTCCATTACCACCACTAATTCAAAGAATTTCCGGCATTCCATTCTTGCAATTACCAAGAAATATTACTACATGCAAAGCATGGACATACACAAATTCTACGAAGAACTCACCCAAGAAGAAAAACTGCAAATCAAGGAGAAAGTTACCCTTGAATTTGAACGAAACTTAGGAGCAAAACTAGCCGAAAGCGTAACGCATTGCCCGAATTGCAAGCACACGCAATTCCAGAAAGTAGGCAAAACACGCGGCATTCAGCGTTACAAGTGCAAGTTCTGCAATAAAACATTCAACGCAAAAACAAAAACCGCATTTCATTGCACAAAAAAATCCCTTGAAACTTGGAACCACTACCTAAACCTAATGTTTTCCAATCAAATGTCATTACGCAAGATAGCAAAAGCAACGGGAATTGACCTAAGGACGACATTTTTTTGGAGACACAAAATACTGAACGCACTCAAGGAATTGGACAACCCGAAACTAAGCGGAATTGTTGAAGCAGACGAAACCTATTTCGCCCTGAGTTACAAGGGAAAGAAAAGAGATCTACCGAGACCGCCGCACAAGAGAGGCAAGCAGATCAAAAAGCGCGGACTTAGCAAAGACCAGGTTTGCGTTATTGGAGCGATTGACAGGACGAAATCAACCCTCCTTGAAAGCACTTGCTTGGCAAGCCCGAAAATTAGTGACATAACACGCGTCCTAGGTCCGCACATCGCGAGGGACGCATTGCTTGTGACAGACTTCGGCAAGGCATTTCCGGGATTTGCCCGCAACCTAGACCTGAAGCATTACCCGCTCGAGAAGCGCACATCGGACAATGAAAGCATCCATAGGCAGACAGTGAACTCCCTGCATGCCCAGGTGAAGCGGTTCATGCGTCCGTTCAACGGCGTGGCGACGAAATACCTGGACCACTACATGACCTACTACAAGTGGAGCGGGCAGGACGCAGACGAGACCGCGGCAGACCTCGCGCAAAGCACGGCGAGCGTTACGTGTAGCGCCCTGACTGCTATGCAGATGCGTTTGAAGTGACTTGACTACTGTGCGCCGCTCGTTCTAACGTCTCTCTTGCAATCAAACGCGGTCCCGCTGAGCCGGGTCGCCCACTGAATACAACAGTCACATCTACCCGGCGAGGGGTCATTCCCTGAGCCATGGCAAATAGGTTGGGTCTTCACTTACCGTGTTTGATTGCAACGACCTGGCACCTGCGCCTCGTCGTTTGTGCAATGAAAGCGGGAGTGAGACATGTCAAGATTAGTGGTTGCTTTTTGCTTTGGGCGCGATTCTCGTATGGTTCACTTTTTGATTCCATGATGTTCCGTTTGCGAAT
>VYCX01000169.1 GCA_009843725.1 Boseongicola sp. SB0675_bin_26 | reverse complement strand
CGCGCGCCGTTTCGCGCGCCGGCGTCGCCGCCGGGAGGCAGCCAGAGCGCGCGGCCGCGCAGCCGTCCGCGAGACCAGCGCCCGCCGACGTCGGGCAGCGCCAGGTATCGTGCAATCTCGTAGCCCTTCTGCTTGAAGCCGTGGCCGTGCAGCAGCGGTGACGGTTCGCCATGCAGGCGCTGGTGTCGGCTCAGGACGGCTTCCTTGAAGAGGGTGGTCACTGCGGACACGCGACGTCCTGACTGCGCAGGACGAAGTGCCAGCCACGCCACTGCACCGCCCTGATCGATCGCCTTCGGGGCCGTCGGCGACCTGTACCATGCATCGTGACGCAAGGCGGGAAACTGCGAACGGCTGACCGATGCGCCGCGCTCCGTCCATAGAGCGTGCATCTGGTCGAACACCACGAGATCGCCGCTCTTCGGCACCGCGATCGTCGTTTCGCCGTCCGGATCCGGCACGAAGGCATCCGACGGGCCCGGAAGCCTCTCGCCCGTGGCCACGGCAACGCGCACGGGCGAGTCCGATGCGCCAAGGTACCCGATGCGGTCCGCGCGGCGCCGGAGTCCCTCAAGCACTGTCGGCGGCGGCTCATCATCCCATTCATAGACGACCCGCGAGTCGCGCGGCGCCACGCGAACGCCTGCCCGGACAAGCGTGCCGGTGCGCCCGACATGTTCCTGATGGGTGGACCCCGACGCCTTTCCCTCGTGCCGGACGACGTACCGCGGAAGAAGCGGCTGATGGTGAACGTCCGGCACGGCACGAATCACCGGTGGAGGAAGGCTCTCGAGCCAGCGAAGTTCGCTGCCATCCGTGATCCGGCAGTTCTCTCCGGACCCGTCCGAGGCGACGAAGGCCGCGAACAGGCGTGCCGGCGCAGGGGGCCACTCGCCGTGATCCAGGCGGCCGGTGTTCGCGGTGCCGTCCGGGTCGCCCCGGAACGTGCAATGAAGGAACTCCAGCGAAACAGTGAACATCAGGCGTCCAGCTTCGGCCAGGTTGCGAGGATCGTCTTTTTCAGCTGCGGCTTGGGTTTCAGGATGACCTGCCTGTTCCACCCGTCCAGCGGAACGCCCTCGGCGGCAGCGTGCGCCCTGGCTTCTTGCAGGAGGCCTGCGGTCGCCTGTGCGTTGCCGGTCTCGCAGTCTTCGTCCGCGCTCCCGCCGAGCCATGTGCCCGTCGACTTGCGCGGCTCCAGTTCGGCGCCCGAACGCAAGGCAAAGCCGCGGCCGAAGGCAAGATTGTGGGCGTGCAGGCCCAGCGCGACAAGCAGCGCGCGCGCTGCCGCGTCCGCGTTCTGGCGGCCGTCATCGAGACTCACCCGACGAAGCTGGGCGAACGAAACGGTCGCCCGTAGCGTTATCCGCGCGAACGACACGGCTGACGGTGCCTGCTCCGTCTCTCGAACAAGCGCCTGTCCGTGTCCGATTTCTGACAGTCTTTTACCCTTTCCCTGTTCGGAACCGCCCTTCTTCTTCGACTCGGCCGTGACGTCCCATTTCGTCTGATCGTCAGGATCAACCTGGAGCTGCGTGTCTATGTTGAGATTGAGTGGGTCGCCCTTCATTCCATGCGTCCTGGTCTCCGCTGTCGCTGGCTTCCAGCCGACGATTTCCGACACCCAGGACCGGGCGTGCTTCGCATTGGTGCGCTTTCTTCCGAGATGGGACTGCCAGAACCCGTACAGCAACGATTGCGGGAACCATGCCATGAGAGGCCCGCATGTCTGCGCGGTCGCTCCAAAGATGGCCTTGCCGATGTCGGTTGCCAGGAAATCCCGGTCATCAAGCATCGCGTCGCGCAGGTAGGCGTCGGCGTTCCGATGCGGAAACTGCAGGCTCGATATCCTGCGTGGCAGATGCGACGGCAGATGCGACAGGTCGGCAAGATCGAGGACGAGTTCCGGCACGCCAACGGATTCGCGTTCCTTGCGCAGCGCCTCTTCCAGGCGATTTGCCTGTGAAGGCACGTTGTCGATGACGATGACTTGGGTGGGTGCCGTGTCGTCCACGTTCGCCCATCGGCGGTCTTCCTGGAACAGGGATCCGGCATAGACCGCCGGCTTGACGGGACCACCTCGTCCACTCAACGGCTCGAGTTCCGCATCTAGCCTGATGCCGCTGTCCGTCGCCGCGTCGGCGCATCCTCGAATCAATGCGTCGAGATCGATTTTCCTTGCCATGTGCATCCCTTTTTCCTTGCTCTACAAGAGCTTGCCTCAAGAATTGAGTGGCCTCCCCAAACGTGGCACTTTCTGGCTGAATTTCACCAAATTGGAAAGGCCGATTGGTTGGGAGCGAGACCATCCGAGGGCAGAATATGCGACAGGCGGGAAGATGGGAACCGAATTGACAGATTCCGGTTGAACCGTGATCCATCCGCTCCTTTCGCCTCCAATGAAGATGTGTCGCCTCTCGACATCTTCATGCCGCGTGCGCCGGTGGCCCGCGAAATGCGCTCCCATTCCGCGTCCGTGGCCATATCAGGCCACGCTGCCTGCGCACGGCGCTTATGACGACGCCTGCGGCCGGTTCGCGGCCTCTGGCTGGGACACATGCCGAAGGCACTTCATGGCTGTGCGTCCGGCGCTCCTGACATGCGCCTTTGGCGGAAAGCCTGATATCCATGCATGCAACGGCATCTGAATGTTCCCTGCCTGCAATTTTTTCGTGTATCGTCCTTATCGGCGGCCCGCAACAATGTTGCTTGACATTGCAATCATGAACCTGTATGTAAGGGTCATACAGAAAAGAGCAACAGGAATCATGTGTTGCTGGAGCCAAGTGTCTCTTCACTGAGGCGTCACACCGGCTCTACGACCGCTGGCGCGGCGAACGTCCGGCAGTCTTCGACGATTCCCGGAAACTGCTTGGTGCTGTGCTGCTCATCTGCGCTCGGCAACAGGAGAGTCCGGACCCGGGTCGCAAGCCCGGTGGCTGAATGCGTGAAGGCAGGTCCGGACGCTTGTCGCCCAGTCCCGTTGCCGCGACGGTCGCGCGGCGTTCTGCTCTCATCCGGAATCCGCTGTGGCGACCCGGGCTTGCTGCAATAGAACAGGGAGGGCATGACCGCTTTCCAGG
>VYCX01000285.1 GCA_009843725.1 Boseongicola sp. SB0675_bin_26 | reverse complement strand
CCGACAAGGCCGCTCGGGTGCACCCTGGCACCGGCACCGCAGGCCGTTGCGTCCAGTCTGCGCCATAAGCGTTCACTTCCCCTGAGCGAGTTGCGGTTCCTGGAGGGGATTGCCCGCGGACGGACGCAGCCGGATCTTCACCAGGATTGGTCTTTGGTGCCAAGTCAACCACCCAATTCGGGTTGACCTGCTTGGTGCCCGCAGATTCCTCCTTGGCAGCGAAATTCTCGATGCTCCCTCAAAGGTTCGTGGTGACTGGATTTGTCATGAAGGTCGCCTCCAAGGTCGCGGCGGTCAGGAACTCGCCGGATGCGTGCTGCGCGGCGGCGCTCGTTCCGGCAGTGGGTTCCGAGCAGCGTCCGGCCTTGTCGGTGTAGGTCGCATTCGTCTCCGTGTCGCCGTCCGCGGCAACCCGCTTCAGGGCGGCATTCCCATCCGTGACGAACCAATTTGGCGTCTACGACCTGACGTGGCGGTGCAAGGCATCACGCGCCGCACGCCGGAGACCGCCGGACGGCTGAACCTGCATGCTGACGGACAATTCGGGGTGAGATGATCGACGTGAATGATGCTGACCCGCATCAGGATAGTTTCAAGTCCCACGACTTGGAGACGGGTCGCGAGCGGAAAGTTCCCGAAGCCGGCAAGGATCGGCGACCAAAGCGATCCGATTGTTTGCCAGCGAAGTTGGCGGGTTTCAGGCGAACTTGAGCGAGAGCCGTGAAGAACGAGATGGAAAAAGGCCGGCACGAAGACTGGCGGGCTTGACCGATGTTCGGCTGAATCGAAAACCCCGGCCCATGACAGGCCGGGGTGAGTGCAAGTCGTAAAGGAACGACTATTCTTTGTCGGCTCCGAACGCGCCGATCATGTTGCCGATGTTGCCGTGTTCGGCAGCGAAGGCACCCGCAACGGCTGTGGGGGTGACGGTGGCACTGCCGCCATACATCGCCCCGTTCCAGCCTCCGGCCGCGGCAGCCTTGTCATCGCCCATGGTCCAGACGGTCATGCCGGGATTTGCTGCGTCGTCGGCAGTGTTCGGTGCCCAGACACCTCCACTAAGGTCTGCACTTTGCAACGCGACCGTCCAGTCACGCGCATTGCCGTCAGCGCCCATGAAGCCGTCAATCGTGCCGGATACCGTCGCACCTGTGGTTGCAAAATTGGCCTCGATGGTTGCCTTAGCCGTGAACGCGCCCGAGTCGTTGGCTGCGCCCGCGCCACGATGGATTGCATACTGGCCTACAGCATCGCCTTTGTAGGTGGCCTTGCCGCCGCCCCCGAAAGTCGTATTCGCGACCGCATCGTCTCCGGCGCCGAAGTAGACTCTTGCCTCGGCGGTGGTCTTGCCGATATCGTCAGTCCACCAACCATATTGGGCGGCGTTGCCATCGGTGACCCTGGATGATGCATCCCCAGGCGTGAAAGTCCACGTGCCAACCAGAGTGAATTCTTGGTCTCCGCCAACGTTGGACGCGCACGTGCCGTTATCCGGTGCTGTGCATGTGAAGGTTCCGGAAACACCATGATATGTCCCGGTGGTCCTGAAACGCGCGTTGCCGCCGACAAGAGTGTTGTTGTCGTGATCCTTGTTGCCGGACGTGCTGAACACCGATGCCTTGGCGCGATTGAAAGGGAAGTCCTGGTCGTTGGCCGTAAGGGTGATTGATCCGTTCGTAAGCGTGTACTCCTTGTCGAACGCCTTGCCCATGACGGTGACAGACATTGACTTGTGAGCGTCCTCGCCGCCGAGAGCGGCTGCAGTCGGTACGGCGTTCACGAAGTAGTCATCGCCAGGATTGTCTGCGATTGTCCCGTCGCGCGTGCCACCTATGGCCGCTGCCAACGCTGCCCGAAGCTTCTGGGCATCTTCTTGCGCGGCCTTGGCGTCGGCGGCTGCCTGATCGTCGGCGTCCTCCTTGTCGCGCTTTTCGGCTTCCGCATCCCTGCCCTCAGCCCTGAGGTCTTCAGCGGTTTTGCACACGCCGTCTTCGTAGACGACTCCGTCACCTGCCAGGCACTCTTCCTCTGGGGTCATCATCGGCTCCGTCATGTCGCCGCTGCTGCCCCCTCCGCAGCCTGCCAGCGCTGCCACAAGCAGGCCTGCCGACAGTAGTTTCCAGTTCGATTTCATGTGTTCTGCTCCTTGTTAAGCATTTTCTGTTTCGCGGGCCTCGGCCCGCACGAGGGTTGAAGGGTTGGCTAGAAGCCCATCGAGATGCCGAGATCGAAGCTCGCACCGCCCGTCAGGCTGTCTCCGTCGACAAAGCCGCCGTTGATCGAGGCGCCGCCGCCGAGATCGAAGGAAGCGCTGATGCCGGCGTGATCCTGGTCTGCGAAGTTCTTTGCCATGAAGGCCGTGAAGGTGGCTGAACCCGAAACGAAGGTTCCGGAAGCTGCGTACTGGTCGTCCCCGCCATCCATCGAACCTTAGACCAGCTTGACGCTGGCATCGCCGAGCGAGGCGCTGACGCCGGCAGCCGTGTGAGTGTCGTCGCCCATTCTTTCGACGCCGGCTCCAAATCCGACATCGCCGATGCTGTAGGCGATGGATCCACCCAAGGCCTGGTCACCGTCCATCCCGGGATTGTCGGCGGAAGCGCGCAGCGTGAGATCACCCATCGTGTAGTCCCAGCGGACGGCTGGCCTGTCGGCGTTCGACAGGTAGGCGAGTTCGTTGTGCCATCCCAGGCCTGTCAAGCTGCGCTGGTTGGCATCGCCGACTGCCGCTTCCGGAGCGCCGCTGACGTCGCCCATGGTTACCGTGCCGAACGCGCCGGCAACGTTGACGCTGCCTGCTGCTCCACCCGTGCCGTCCTGGTCTGCGCGGACCGAGCCACCGAACGTCAGGCCGTTGTCCGTCTCGCCGGAAGCTGCGAACTTGATGCGGACACGGCTGTTGAAGCCGACATCGCCACCATTCGTGGCGACCACACCCATGCGGCCGTCACCGCTAACTGAAACTTCGGCGACCGCCATGCCGGCGGACATGACCAGCGCGGTCGATGTTAGAAGAATCGTTTTCATGATTTCCCTCTTTCTGATCTATCGTCAGGACCGCTTCCAGCCGCTCTACGACGCCATG
>VYCX01000220.1 GCA_009843725.1 Boseongicola sp. SB0675_bin_26 | reverse complement strand
GCGAAGTCCAACATCCTGCTGATCGGCCCGACGGGCTGCGGCAAGACCCTTCTGGCACAGACGCTTGCCCGGATCCTCGACGTGCCGTTCACGATGGCGGATGCAACGACCCTGACCGAGGCCGGCTATGTCGGCGAGGATGTCGAGAACATCATACTGAAGCTTCTTCAGGCGTCCGAATACAATGTCGAGCGGGCACAGCGCGGCATTGTCTACATCGACGAGGTCGACAAGATCACGCGCAAGTCCGAGAACCCGTCGATCACGCGCGACGTGTCCGGCGAGGGCGTGCAGCAGGCGCTTCTGAAGATCATGGAAGGCACCGTGGCCAGCGTGCCGCCCCAGGGAGGGCGCAAGCACCCGCAGCAGGAGTTCCTTCAGGTCGACACGACCAACATACTCTTCATATGTGGCGGCGCCTTTGCGGGGCTTGAAAAGGTCATCCAGCGGCGGGGAAAGGGCTCCGCCATCGGTTTCGGCGCGGACGTCAGGGACACCGAAGATCGCGATGCCGGGGAAATTCTCGGGCAGCTTGAGCCCGAGGACCTGCTGAAGTTCGGCCTGATTCCGGAATTCGTGGGCCGTCTGCCGGTCATCGCCACCTTGTCGGATCTCGATGAAGACGCCTTGGTCACCATTCTCACCGAGCCGAAGAACGCTCTCGTCAGGCAGTACCAGAGGCTGTTCGAGTTGGAAGACACCCGGCTGACGATCACGGATGACGCGCTCAGGACCATCGCGAAGAAGGCAATCGAACGGAAGACCGGCGCCCGCGGGCTTCGTTCGATTCTTGAGAACATCCTTCTCGACACGATGTTCGAGCTTCCCGGGCTGGAGAGCGTCGAGGAAGTGGTGGTGAACGACGAGGCCGTGATTTCGGAGGCCCGACCGCTGATGATCCATGCCGAAAAGCAGCGAAAGCCGGCAAGCGCTGGCTGATCTCCAAGCCCGGCGCCGGCGCGTTCGTGGCGGCGCACGGGCCGCCGGGCGAGGAGGGCGCTAGACGCAAGCCGAACTCCGTGGCATCCTAGCGTTCGCCGAGAAGATGCGCCCCGACGTCGGAATGCCGGTCCGGCTCCGCGGCACGGGAATCTTGGGGCCGATTGAAATACGTGAGGGAATGCCCATCCTTATGGCTCGGCAGATCAGCGAAGTTCCCGTGCATCTGCTGATGCCAAATGAAGACCGAGGAGCCTCGACATGCCGATGACACGCAGAGACATGATGGCGCTCGCGACGGGAAGCATTGCAGCCTATGGTCTGAATGCCGTTCCGGCCAGGGCCAGCGCAACGGATGAGGCCATCGCGGCATTCACCGGCGGCTTGGACCCCGCCGACGGAGGTCTCGTTCTCGATGTGCCGGAAATCGCGGAGAACGGCAATGCGGTGCCGGTCAGCGTTTCCGCCGATGGTGCGGTGGCAATCTTGGTCGTTTCCACGGAAAATCCGTTGCCTGGCGTGGCCACGTTCAGATTCGGCCCGCTTGCGGCTTCGTCTTCCGGATCGACCCGGATCCGTCTTGCAAGGAGCCAGGACGTGATCGCGGTTGCGAAAATGGAGGACGGGACGTTCCGCAGGACAAGCGCGTCGGTGAAGGTCACCGTCGGCGGCTGCGGCGGTTGAGGAGGACGAGACATGGCAAAAGGCGTCAGACCTCGCGTCAAGCTTCCGAAGACGGCAGCCGCAGGCGACACGATCACGATCAGGACGCTGATCAACCACAAGATGGAATCCGGTCAGCGCAAGGACAGCGACGGCAACATCGTCCCACGGTCGATCATCAACAGGTTCACTGCCCAATTCAATGGCCAGACGGTGATCGACGTGCAGATGGAGCCGGCGATCTCGAGCAATCCGTACTTCCAGTTCGAGGCCAAGGTGCCTGAGGCGGGCGAGTTTGTTTTCACGTGGCACGATGACGACGGTGATGTCTATGCCATGTCGAAACGGATCGAGGTCGGTTGACAGGCGCATGTCTCAGCCGCCGACGTCCAGCCAGCAGCCCCCGAGTCCCGGGACGTGCGTCGCGTGAATGCGATCTGCCAGGGAAGCGGCATTCCGCTTCGGGTCGCGAACGAGCGCGGAGACCGGGAAAAGTTGAGGTTTCCTGGGGGAATCATGCACGTGGGCGACCATCGGGCCTCTCCCGCAATGATTTCACTGGTCAGCAGAGGTTGCCAACGCAAACGCCTCTCGCGGCGCAGATGCGTCAATCCCGGACGCCCTGTTCTGCATGACCCTGGTATGTGGACCGCGCGGAGCGGCCGCGCAAGGGTGGGTCGAAGACTGGCAGGAGACCCGTCCTTCCGGCTGGCGCCGAAAGTGTCATGTTCCATCGTTCCAGGCAACCAAACAATGTCCCGATGACCCGACGGTCACTCACGTATATGATCCCCTTTCTTGGCGTCTTCATTCCGTCGGTCGCGGTTGTGGCGACCGTGCTCCTTTCGGCTTATGCGTTTGCCAATCGACTCGTGGACAGGGCGCCGGAACCTGCCGCTACGCACATTTCGGGTCCGATGGTCGTGCAGCGGGAGGTTAGGGCCAAAGAGGTCACGAACGGCATTGGCGCGGCCGTCGTCGCGGCGAACGAGGCCATCGAATTGCCATCCGGCCGTGAGGATGCCGCGATGACCTCTCCGGATTCCGAACTGGTTGCCGCAGGCGAAAGGGCATTCAGGAAATGCAAGGCCTGCCATCAGATTGGGAAGGACGCAAGAAACCGCGCCGGGCCGACATTGAACGGAGTCGTCGGCCGAGTCGCGGCAAGCGTGAAGGACTTCAGCTACTCGAAGGCAATGCAGGCGGCAGGCAAGCGCGGTCTCATCTGGAACGAGGAGGAACTTTCAGGATATCTCGCGAAGCCGCGCGCGCACCTGAAAGGCACCAAGATGTCCTTTGCCGGCCTCAAGTCGGACGACGAAATCGCCGCCACCATTGCATACCTCAAGACGTTTTCGGCATCCCCTGCCGACGCCGCAGGCAGCGACGCTTCGCAAGCGGCCCCCGAAGTCGCACTCGATTCTTCGGTGCTCGACATTGAGGGTGATCCGGAGTACGGCGAATACCTGTCATCCGAGTGCACGACCTGCCATCAGG
>VYCX01000103.1 GCA_009843725.1 Boseongicola sp. SB0675_bin_26 | reverse complement strand
ATCCGGCCCGCAGAAAGTCGTTTGATTTCAGGAGGCTGGAAAAATCGTCATCCGCCATAGCGAAATCGCTCCCGCCATGGCAGCGTCCCATCCACTGCTCAAGGCGAACTGTCGCAAAAACGCGCTGATCGGGCCAAGCGCCGTTTCGTCAAACGGGACGTCCATGCGCCGACGCCGGGGCTTTGCGGCGTTCAGGAACACGGTCAGCAGGATGGCCGAGGCGCCGCCGGCCGTCATGCCGTTCTGAAACAGGCCGCCAGCGAACTCCGCAAAGAATTCAGGGTAGATCACCCCGTTCTGGAAGCCGACGCCAATCCAGAACGAAACGCCGACCACCACTCCCTTCCGATAGTCCAGTCCGTCCTGCACGACCATCCTCATGCCGACGACGAACAGTGTCGATAGAAGCACGGTCGCGTAGGCAGCCACGACCGGCCCTGGAATTGCGAGGATTGCCGCGAGCGACTTGGGCAGAAGGGCCATGGCGAGGAAGATGAGGCCAACGGCAACGCCGACACGACGCGATGCCACCCCGGTCAACTCGGTCACGGAAATGCTGGTGGAATAGGTCGTGTTCGGAACAGTGCCGAGCAAGCCGGACAGCATATTGCCAAGTCCGTCGGCGGCGACCGCCCCCTCAACGGCCTTGTAGTCCACGGCCCGACGCTTGCGCCAGGATACGTGCTGGATTGCCATCGAGTCGCCAATTGTCTCTATTGCGCCGACAAGGGTCACGATCACGAAGGCCGGCAACAGGCTCCAGAACGCCGGACCGAAGTCCACGTCGAAACCCGGCCATCCTCCCTGCGGAAGCCCGATCCAGGCTGCCTGGGCCACACGCTCCGTTTCGTAGATGCCAAACATCCAGGCGATCACCGAACCGACAACGACCCCGATCACCGGAGCCCACAGGCGCCAAACCCCGGTTGCGGCAAGCGCGATGCAGACGATCACCGCGATCGTTGCAGCCGCCGAAAGCGGCGACGCCAGTTGGTGGGCGTCGTCCGGCACCTCTTCCAGCATGGAAAACACGATCGGCATCACCGTCACCGCGATAAGCATGATGACAGTGCCGGCAACCGTGGGCGTGAAAATTCTTCGCACCCAGACCAGATGCGTGGCGAGAACGAACTGGATCAGGGAAGAAATGACGACAAGCGTGGCAAGCAGCGCCGGCCCGCCTTCCGCGATGGCAGCAATGCTGACCGCGATGAACGCTCCGGAAGTTCCCATGAGGAGAACATAGCCCGCGCCGAAGCGGCCGACGCGAACCGCCTGCACGATCGTGCTGACTCCGCTGACGGCAACCACGGCAAACGCCGCCCAGGACAGGTAGGGATCACCTTCGCCGGCGGCGCGGATAACGATGGACGGGGTGAGCACGATTCCGGCGATGGTGAGAAGCGCCAACTGCAGGCCAAGACCGAATGCCAGCGGCGTTGGAGGCTTTTCGTCCGCAGCATAGCGAATATGCCTGCCATCCCCATTCGTATCCATCCCGTCGCCTCCAGACACTCACCGCAAGAAGTCCGCGCCGATGAAGCCATCACTCAGGTGCACCGATAGCAACAGGACCTCAAAATCCCGGCGTGTCAAGCCGGGTTCGGGATGAGGCATTTGCGCTGCAGCGTTTTTTGTGGGCGGCGCGATCTGCCCGGACATCGGAACGGTCCCCATCAGCTGCGGCAGCCGCTTTCCTTGGCGGGTTTGGGTGGGTGTTGAATTCTGCGCCGCCCTGGATCGCCGATTTCGGCATGATTGGGGGTCATGGCCGGATTCCCGGACAAGCCTCGTCGCCCGGCGTCGGTTGCGGCACGGTTTCCGGGCTGTCGGGTTCGGGCCTCAGGCGGCCTTCAGGCAGGGCCCGCGGACAAGGGACCGCATCATCTCCGGACGGCCGGCCCGGACATGACCCAGCGCCGTCGCCATCATGACCGCGACGACCAGGTCGCAGCGAAGCGCCATCTTCACCCGGCCGCGGACGAAGTGGCTCTCCATGCCGTACACCCGGTCGATGCGGGAATTGATGCGCTCCAGCGCGCTCCGGCGGCTGTAGCCGCGCTGCCAGGAGGGGCTCCCCCAAGGCGTCGGCGTGAAGATCCGGCGGTCCGCGGTCGCCAGCGGGATCCGCACGACCCGCCCGCAGGCCCCGGCCTTGCTGCCGCCCATCTTCAGGCAGGCGGCGCGGCCCGCGCAGTCGAAGCCGCCGGCCGCCGCCAGGCAGCGGCATTTGAGCGTCTCGCGGTCGCGCTCGAAGCCCTCGAACGCCATGCTGCGCTGCTCGCCGGTCTCCGGGCAGATGCAGGACAGCTCCCCGCGCTCGCTGTGGACCATCGTGTCCGCCCGGTCCGGGTCGAGCGGGCGGGTGACCGGGACCGAGGCGTCGTGGTCCGGCTCGTCCCTCTCCGCGCGCCACATGAGGCGGGTGTCGATCAAGGGCCGGATCCGCCACCGGTCCCGGAGCGCCGCCTTCAGCGGCCCGCTGTCCAGGCCCCGGTCGGCGCTGAACGCCGAACAGCGCCCCGCCAGGGCCGGATCCCTCTCCATCAGCCCGGAGACCATGCGCTTCAGTTCCTTCACCTCCGACGCCGAGGCCCGCGTCAGCGACACCGCGACCGGGATCTCGTGCCGCGTGTCGGCAATCACGTGGAGCCTGTAGCCGAACCAGGACGTCACCTTCGTCCAGGGCCTGCCGTTGCGGCGGGCCCCCGAGGTCTCGTGCCTCCCCCAGTCCGCGTCCGGATCCGAGGTCCTGCCGGTCTCCCGGCCCTCGACACCGGTCGAGTGGCTCCCGACCGCCTTGCCGTCGTAGCCGAGATGCCGCCCGAAGTCCGGGATCTCCGCCATCAGCGCGGCACGCAGGTCGTCGGCCATCGCGCTGACCAGGCCCTGCTCCTCCTCGATGTCCACCAGCATCTTCAGGAACCGCGAGACGTTCCAGCCGTTCGGGACCGTGTCCGCGATCCGCCCGTTCCCGCCCCGCCGATGTACCGGCAGCGGATTGAAGCCGCACAGGTCGAGCAGGGCCGGATTGCGGTTGAGCTCGCGGAGCAGGGATTCCACCGAAGCGTGCTGGAACACGATCCCCGCGATCACGGCCCGCCACATGGC
>VYCX01000359.1 GCA_009843725.1 Boseongicola sp. SB0675_bin_26 | reverse complement strand
GCAGCACTGCAGTGAGCACGCTGAGTTCCACCCCCACCCCCAGGGTCCCCGCCGGGGCCGAGTTGATGCGCGATATGCTCATCAGCGCCGCCCCCGCCACGAAGAATACCGTCGTCGCATACAGCCCGATACCGATCGCCCTGACTCGCAATCCGACCAGAAAGGCCGCGCGCTGGTTCACGCCGAGGGCCACGATCTGAGGGCCGATGGGCAGCAAGGCCAGGACCGAGACCCCGATGGCAATCACCGCCAACATGATCCAGGTCAGGATCGGCAGGCCCAGTACCCGTTCATAGCCGATAATCAGGAATTCCTCGGGAAAGCCAAAAATCGGGTTCGGCGCCAGCCATTGCGCCAGTCCCCGGATCAGCGTCAGAGTGCCCAGCGTCACGATGATCGGCGACATGCCGATGGACGATACCAGCACCCCGTTGATCAGCCCCACGATCGTGCCCACAGCCAAGGTCAGCAGCACCGCACCGGCGATCCCAAGTGGCTCGAAACTGAGCCCTGCCACAACGCCGCACAACGCCAGGGTGGAACCTACCGACAGGTCGATCTTGCCCGCCATCAGCAAGAGCGCAAAGGGGATCGAGATCGTCATCAGGGCCGACACCTGGACCGAGATGGAAATCCAGTTGTTCGCGGTCATGAAGACTGGCACCTTGATGTAAAAGAAGAGCGCCAGCAACGCGATGGCGATCGGCAGCGCAGCGGCCACCGCCAGTTCAAACCAGTCCCGGTCCAGTTTCCGTTCGGACGCGGACAACGCAATGTCCCGCATCGTTCGTGTATCCGTCATTGAATCACTTCCATCTAAGCGGTGCCCCTCGGAATGTCCTGTCGCGTTCCGTGCTCGGCCTTGTGGGCCAGTTCGATCAGCAGACCCTCGTCATGAGGGTTGTCGATCAGCGCGACCTGCTGCCCCCGGCCCAGCACCAACACCTTGTCCGCCAGATGGCAGATTTCGGTTGCGTCCGAGCTTGCGACGATGATCGCGGTCCCCGCGCGCTTCAAGTCGGCCAACGCCTCGTACAGTTCGTACCGCGAGCCGACATCGACTCCCTGTGTGGGTTCATCCAGCAGCAGCAACTGCAGCCCTGTACCTTCGATCAACCAGCGGCTCACCATGATCTTCTGCGCATTGCCGCCGCTGAATCGCTGGCCCTGCAAGCGCGGGTTCGGGGGCTGGATGTTGAGCCGTCGCGCCGCAAGTTTGAACTCGATCCGCTCGCGGCTGCGCTTGCGCAGTATCCGCGGCATAGGCGAGCGCCCCAAATGCGGAACAAGCAGGTTTTCCACCGCCGCAAGACTGGCGAACAGGCTCTGTTCCTTGCGGTCGCTGGCGACGAGCGCAATGCCCTGGGCCAGCGCCTCGCGCGGGGAGGCGAGGTCCCGTTCTGCCCCGTTGAGTGCAAGCGTCCCGCCTGATCGCGCGACCGCGCCCGACAGGCACTGCAGCAGCTCGGTGCGCCCCGCCCCCATCAGGCCATAGATTCCGAGCATCTCGCCTGCGTGCAACGCCACGTCGATTGGTCCCACGAAATCCGTGGTCAGCGCGTCCAGCCGCAGGACCTCCGGGCCATCGGTCCGAAACGGGACTTTCTCAAGTCCCGTCGCCAGCGCGTCAGGAGAAATCGCGTCGGTCATGTCGGCGATGGAGACCTCATGCACCGGGCGGGTCCACAAGATGCGGCCATCGCGCAGAATCGTGACCTGATCGGCGATCTTGTGGACTTCATCCAGGAAATGGGTCACGTAGATCACGCCGACCCCGTCACTGGACACCGCCTGACGGATTACGTCGTGCAGGGCCTTGGCCTCCTTGTCCGAAAGCGAGGCGGTCGGCTCATCCAGAATGAGGAACTTGGGCTTCAGGCGCAGAGCGCGGGCAATCTCCACCACCTTGCGTTCGCCTACACCCAATGTGCCCAATTCGGCGCGCGGATCAATGTCGTCTACTCCCAGTCGCTCCAGCAGGTCCCGCGCCCGGGCATTCTGGGCGCGGCGGTCCACCCGGCCGCCGCGTCTGACTTCGTGGCCGAGAAAGATGTTCTCGGCCACGCTCAGTCCTTCAAAGACCAGGTTTTGCTGATAGATTATCGCCATTCCCTGTTCCTGAACCTGACGGGGCCCGAGCCCCCACAGCGACGCGTCCCCGACAAGGATGTTGCCCGTATCCGCGGCCTGGGCACCGCTCACACAGTTCAATAGGGTGGATTTCCCGGCTCCGTTTGCTCCAAGGAAGGCCAGCACCCGGCCTGCCTCCACCGCCAGATCAACTCCTTTGAGAACGGCAACCGGGCCGTAGGACTTGCGCAGATCTTTCACTTCAAGACGCATGGTCTACCGCCTTGCCGGGGGCGCTGGCCTCAGTCGGCGTAGTTTTCCAGCAACTTGTCCAACAGCGCCTGGTCGGCCTTGTTGGCCAGAACGGTCGGCGTATAGGCAGAGCTCGGCTCGATCCCACGCACGGCGTTCAACGCCAGATCGACAATGTTTGCGCCCAGTTCGTTGATCAGGATTGCTGCGGAGGCGCGGTAAGCACCGCCGTCATTCACGGCCGACAGCCCTTCGAGCGAGCCGTCCTGACCGCCCACGAACATCTTGCTCGCATCAGCGCCGGCCAGCCGAATCGCGTGCAGCGCGCCCACGGCTGCGTCGTCCGCCATGCCGATAATGATGTCGAGATCGGGGTACTGCTGCAGGACGGTCTCCGCCACCCGCAGTCCGTTGGTCTGGTCGGCGGCATCCTGTTCAGCCACCACATCGATCCCGTTTTCGGCAAATATGCGAGTGACTTCGGTCCAGCGCGGGCTAAGCGACGGCAACGGGGTCAGCGTGGTGACCAGTGCCTTGGCATCTCTCACGTCGTTGGCCTTGACCCAGTCGACAGCAGCCTGCGCCACGATCTGGCCCGATTGGGCGTGATCAAAGCCCACAAACCCGTCCGAGCCGTCCATCTTGCCCAGATAGGTCAGCCACTTGATGCCCTGGGCCTGGGCCTGCCGCTGCAGCGGCTGCAGCGCCGTGGGTTCGATCGGCAGCACGACGATGGCGTCCACACCTAGTGGTTTGATTCATTCATTTGATGCCATTTCCTGAAGTTTCTGATGCCCTC
>VYCX01000089.1 GCA_009843725.1 Boseongicola sp. SB0675_bin_26 | reverse complement strand
GACAGGTGCGAGTCCTTAAGGAAATGAAGCAGAATCCTTAAGGAAATGCCATTGGAAGATCAGCGCCCGTCACCTTGATCGCCTTGCGGTGGTCTATGTGCGTCAGTCGTCGACGCGCCAGGTGCTGGAGAACAGGGAATCGACAGACCGGCAGTATGCGTTGCGCGACCATGCGCTGGCGCTGGGCTGGCCATCCGAGCGGATCGTCACGATCGATGCCGATCTCGGGGTGTCGGGATCGACGTCCGGCGGGCGCAAGGGGTACGAGCGGCTCAAGCAGGAGGTTTCGCGCGGTCGCGTCGGCGCGGTTCTCGGGCTTGAAGTTTCGAGATTTTCGCGGAACGCGGTGGACTGGTTCCAGTTGCTGGAATGGTGCCGGGCCACCGATACGCTGCTGATCGAGGGGGAGCAGGTGTTCTCCCCGGCGCGTCATGACGACGCCCTTGTGTTGAGCATCAAGGGCTCGCTGAGCGAGAGCGAACTGACGCTGCTCCGGGCCCGCCTGCGCGGCGGCGCCATGAACAAGGCGCAGCGCGGCGCACTGTACCATAACCTTCCCGCTGGCTTCCTGCTTGAAGGCGACCGGCTGGTCAAGGATCCGGACCGCCAGGTCCGGCATGCGATCGGCGAGGTGTTCGCGCGCTTCCGGGAGCAGGGATCGGCGCGGCGCGTGACGGCGAGCCTGCTGGACGACGGGGTGCGGCTGCCGGCCCGCATGCCCGGCCGTGAGGTCGCGTGGGATGACGCGACCTACGGCCGTGTCATCGGCATTCTCAGGAACCCGATGATGGGCGGCGCCTACGCCTACGGTCGCAAGCGGAGCGAACGCGTTCTCGACGATGCGGGCGTGTTGCGCACCACGAAGCGGACGATCCCGCGCGACGACTGGCATGTCCTGATCGAGGATCACCACGAAGGGTACGTGTCGTGGCAGGACTGGCTCGAGATCCAGGAGCGCATGTCGGCGAACGCGATATCGCGTGAGCCGCGGGAGGGGGCGGCCTTGCTGCAGACGCTCGCGACATGCGGCCATTGCGGGCACCGGCTGCACACGCGCTACGGCCGGGCCTGGAGCTACATGTGCCTGCGTCCGATGGACGGGTCCCGGAAGTCCTGCCTGCATGTGGGCGGCGTCCGCATCGACGCGGTGGTGGAACGGGCGTTTCTCGACGCGGTTTCGCCGGCGGGCGTGGAAGCGGCGCGCCTGGCGGCCGAGCGGTCGGAGAAGCGCGACGATGCCGGGTTGCGAAGCCTGCAGCTGGAGGTGGAACGCTGCCGGCATGAAGCCGGGCTTGCCGAGCGACGCTACTACAAGATCGACCCCGACAACCGCCTGGTCGCCGACACTCTGGAGCGGGACTGGGAGATGGCGCTGCGCGCGCTGGAGGAGGCCGGCAGGGCGCTGGATCATGCCCGGCAGTCGCAGGCGCCGCCGCCCGATCCGGCGCGCCTGGAAGCGTTGGGAGAGCGCGTGGACGACCTCTGGCATGCGAACGGCGTGACCCCGCGCGAGCGCAAGCGGCTGCTTGCATGTCTCGTCGAGGACGTGACGCTGCGAATCGATCGCGATGTCGGCGCGGTCGAGATCGTGATGCACTGGAAGGGCGGAGAATTCGACGAATTCACGGTTCCGCTGCAGCGACGCCGATCGGTTCCCGAGGACGGCACCGAGACGGTGGAGCTCGTGCGCCAGCTGGTCGGGCTCTACAATGATTCCGATATCTCCTGCGTGCTCAACCAGCGCGGGCGCGTCACTCCCAAGGGACTGCCGTTCAACCGGAACCGGGTCCATCAGCTGCGAAAGCGTCACGGAATCCCGGCGCATGCCCGCAAGGCGGGCGACGGCATGGCCCCGGTGGTCGGGGTGCTGGAGGCGTCGCGGCAGCTGGAGGTCAGCGAGAGCACCGTCTACCGCTGGATCCGGGAGGGGTTGATCGCGGCGGAACCGACCTTGGCCGGCGCGCCCTGCAGGATTCGGCTGACCGATGCCTTGCGGCAGCGCTTTCGCGCCGAACCGCCGGAAGGGTTCGTGCCGGCGCGGACGGCGGCCAGGCGGCTCGGTGTCAGCCGACAGCGTATCTGGCAGCGCATCCGCGACGGCGACCTCCAGGCCTGCCACATAAATCGCGGACCGGATCGGGGCCTTTTTGTCCAGCTCGGCGAAGCGGCGGCATCCCTGCCGGGCCTGTTCGCGGACGTGCCGGACAATCCGGAGGACGGCCAATGAGCTCCATCGCGCTGGCACTGGCACAAGGTAAAGCGGTGACCGCCCTCTTGGCCAGGTCAGGCAATTCCTCGAAAAATCGTTCCATGACAGTGCTGTACGGCATTGTCGGCTACCCCGGCCAGCCTCGACATTGAAAGGAGCATTCGCTTGGCAAATCGAAGGACCGCATGAAGCAGGACGAGCACTGAGCGATCGCTCGTCGCCATAGCGAAGGCATCCGCGCCGCCCGACGTCCGGAATGGCGTCGCCTGTCTGACATGGCTGCGCCTCGCCGGGCCCGGCGTCACGAACGGTGTCAATCGCGTGCACCCCGAACGTGCGCGTCCACTCTTCGTCCGCGCCTTGCCCGCGGAATCGCGATTCAGGGGTCCAGGGCATGTCGGACGAATAGACCTGCGTCGTCAGTCGTTCTTCGAAACTGCAAGCTGGTCCGGTCCGAAAAAGCGCATCTTGTCCGAGATGCAGGTGCAGTGGCCGCCACGGCAAATACAGGGCGCAAGGGCCGGCGTGCAAGCGGTGAACCCGGCCCCGCTGTCGTATAGGCGTCGATGCGCGACGGAAGCCGACCGGACATCATCGAAACTCGGGGCGGCGCACAGAGCGGGCAAGGACAATACGCGTTCTCGAAGACGGCGCCTCGCGCAGCCAACCTGTCGATGTTCGGCTTCTTGCGGACGGACCTGCCGCAGGACAACCTCGAATACGACTCCGCGCGGTCCCTCGCGGACGTCCGCGAGATGGTCGACGCCGAGGATGGACAGCAGGTCGTGCAAGGCGTCAGGCTCTGGGCGGCTCTGGCTGACCGCTTCCGGGCGCAACTCGACGTCCTGCCGACGGGCGCGCCTAGCCTGAATTCCCACGCCCGGGGGAGGTGTGACGGATGACGGGTTTCACGGC
>VYCX01000045.1 GCA_009843725.1 Boseongicola sp. SB0675_bin_26 | reverse complement strand
GTGCTCTTGAGGTTGGTTAGTGCATTCTTGCAGAGATCAAGCATTCTCTTCTTCCTTTCCATTGCGGCGGAATCCTTTCATTCTCGCCGTTGCTGTCTGCCGGGCCTTCCGGCTCGGCGGTTCGATCGGGTGGAGGGTTCATGGCCGACCCTCCGCCCACTTTCGCCCGGCCCGTGCTGGGGCGAGCGAAACCGGCATGGCGTCAGTAGCGCCAGAAGTGGCTCACGGACATGTTCGGACTATCCATTGCGTAAACCTGGTGGAACCAGCCAGCCGGCTGCACCAGTAGCTCCCCGGGCCCCAGCGTGACCGAAAGGCATCGCACGTCGCGGGCCTTCGGATAGACGTCGTAGTCAGGGGCCTCGGGCTTGAACCAGCAGGGCTGGTAGTTGTTGTAGCTCTTCATCGGGTAGAGCAGATCCGCCTGATCCGCCGAGTGAAGATCCAGCCGCTTGCGGCCGATCACCTGCAGGAGGAATCCCGTCAGCGGATCTCTGTGCAGGCTGGAGGTCGGGACGTGTGTCGGAACCGCTCCAAGCCAGAGCTGCGGCGGGACGAAGTCCTCGCGGTCAAAGAAGAGCGGCCCGAAGTCCGCCCACATCTCTTCAGGCAAGGCAGCTCCTTCGGTGTAGGGCTTCACGAACCCCTCGACCATTTCGTCATAGGGGTTTGCGATGAAGTCCTTGAGTTCCTGGACAAACTCCCTCATGTTCTGCTTCCAGGTCGCCGAACGAACCCGAACCACGGCCTCGCCGAACCGTTCGGCCAGCCTGTCGACCGTCCAGTCTCTGCATGGCGGCGTCGGTTCCAAACCCGTGATGACGACAGGCAGGCTCTCCTCCATCGCCTTCAGAACCTGCCGTTGCGTCGGCTGGTGCAGGCGTTCAGCGTAGGACAGGTCCCGATAGCCCTTGGTGGTGTGCAGCCGTGCGGCCCTGCGGAACCGAGCCATAGTCCAGTCGCTGGGCCGCAGGCAGCACTTGGCAAGATGATTGGCGTAGCCCAGGTTGCCTTCGAAGGTGATCGTGCCGATGATCTCCGGATCTCGCCAGTCGAGGGTCTCGAACTCCCTGAAGATGCGGCGGATCGTGGCGATCGGGATCGTGACCTGCGTGTCAGTCTCGCACTCCAGTTCGTGGCGCTCGATCAGCAGCTCGTCACCTAAGCGCGCGACGAAATCCTGCCCGGGATGCTCGGGGACCGAGACCCTGACCGTTCCACGAATGCCCTCGGGATTTTCGAATCCTGTCCGCAGTAGTGCCGCAAAGCCATCGATGGCGGCGCTGTCGGTCTCGAATTCGGCGGCGGGATAGGTGACGTTCATTTCGCAGCCTCTGCATTCGCCTTGCGTCGGCGGGAGCCGATCCAGCGGCAGACGCGCCGTACCGAGCCGTCCGGGTTCCTGCGAAGGCTGGTCGCCACGTCGTCGGGGAAGACGTTGTTCCCGATGTCGTGTGTCAGCGCCAGGATGTTGCCGTACGGCGCGATCCAGTCGTTGATGAACAGCCGGTCACCGCACGTCCATTCGTTTTGAAGGAGCGCCCGCCCGGTGGCATGGACATCCCTCTCCACCTCCTTTGTGAGCCAGGCCCATGTGACCATTGCCGTGGGTACGCAGTCTTCCGTCACATGGAACCTGGACTGCCCGCACCGGAGAGCCAGCAAGATTTCCGTCCTGAAGTAGTCGCCGAGCCTGCGCGTCCCGTGGTATTCCGACCGCGCGAGAAGTTCGAGCGCGTAGCCGACTCCGGCATAGTGGTCGATCATCGCCATGCCGGCTGTACCTCTCTGGCACTGCGTGGATGATGTGCGACAACGAATCCCGCTGTCTGCAGGTGCAGTTCGAGCGCTCTTTGGAGGGTCAGGTGATCGCCGAACGGTGCCGCCTGCCGGACCAGAGTTGCGGAGCCGCTGTCTGGCGCAATGGACCATGTGGCGTATCCGACAGGTTTACGGTCGTCGTCCAGCACGACAAGTGCCGTCCGATCTTGCCCGTGAAACAGGTGCCTTGCGTAGTAGTCCTTGATCCTCTCCTCGGAAGTCCCTTCCCAGTAGTCTATGTCCAGCAGGGCCATTGCGCCGAGTCGGCGATAGGCGTCCAGGAGCGGCCTGTCCGTATCTTGATCGGGCATCGGCGGGAGATGGTTCGCAACGTCGCCCGCCCTGTTCGCCATGGGTTCAACCGGCAAATGCCTCATCGCGCCGCCCCCGCTGGCGAAAAGGCTGCGGAGTCCGCATTCGACGCGGTGTTTGAACAGCTGGACGGCTGCAAGACGAGCGACAGGATAGTTCTGCCGATACTGGTATGCCGTCCCTGAGTTGGAAAGGGCGTCCGACAGGGTGTCAAGGTCGGCGCCCAGGTACGTCGCGTTTTCTGCCGTCCATGTTTGCAGGAGCGCCCCGAACAGGGCGGCGTCGTGCCGCCTTGCATGGTCGATGAGAAGCAGCTCACCCAGGAACGCGCAGGCCTCCCGCGCGACGGGCGGCATCGTGTCGTGGCCCGAGAGGCGGATCTGCAGCGCATGGGCGCATTCATGCGCAAGGCAGGCCAGGTCGTCCACGCGGCCCTTCCATTCCATGACGACCAAGGGCGGGCAGCCTCTGCCGCGATCGACGGTGTGCGGGATCCGTGGGCCATCCGCGGGCAGCGCCGCAAACTCGATGCCATGCAGCGCGTCCGTCACGTCCGCGTCGTCGTCAAAACCGTGGGCGAGTGCGGGGGCGACGATGTCCACGAAGCACTCATTCTGCGTCGGGAGACGACCAGCGTCTTCAATTTGAACAAGCTGGGTCGGTGCCGAAAATGGCTGCGGGGAAAGAGCGCCTGCGCGAAACGCGGCCAGAGCGTCCTGCACCAGCGTTGCGTCCAAACCATGCAGTTGGAGCCAGTCGCCGACACGGTGCATCAGCATGCCTCCGAATGCAGCGTTGCAACTTCTTCTCCGCTCCTTTCGAGCGCGCCTTGGGCGACCATTGGACGCTGCAGGGAAGTTCCTGGCATTGTTGCTGCGGGTCTTGGGGTGATGCAGAACTCGTCGAACCCTGCGCGGTTTCCGCACATCGTGGACGCAAGCCTTTGTGCGACCATGGATCCGGTTTTTGCCTTCTTGCCCATCTAACAGCCTCC
>VYCX01000448.1 GCA_009843725.1 Boseongicola sp. SB0675_bin_26 | reverse complement strand
CGGCGGCGTGCCGCAGGTCCCGGCCGCCGGATGCCGCGCCGTCCCGCCGTCCTCTCCCATGGTCCGTTCCCCTCCCGTTCGCGTCCGCACGGCCGCCGCGGGCATTTGTTCACACCCGGTGCACGTCAGGACACAAAAAGGACATCTTCACGCCACCAATATGCCGTCAGGCAACGCCTGATGCCGATGTTGAACATGCACATATCACGCTGTCTTGCAATCTTGCCCGAATGGGGCATGGTATCGGGGCGCCGAGGCGGCTGCGGATGAGCGGGGCAGGGACAGGACTGCGAACGGGCCGCGCACGCGGCGGGAGAGCTTGGAAGAAGCGCGCGGCGGGCGGCGCGAGCGGAAGGATTGGGACCATGCGGATTCCGGCTACGGACGGCCCGCCGAAGGGCCGTGGTCAATCATGAGGTGGCTGACCGTTGCGCGAAGGAGTCCGCGATGAAGTCCGTTGGAGGAACTGCCGCGCTCTTCGCATTTCCGCTGATGCTTCTCGTCGCCTGCGGAGGCGGTGGCGGTTCCGTTTTGTCCGGCCCGCAGCCGGAGCCGCCCACGGACGTGCCAGGCCCGCAGCCGGAGCCGCCGGCGCAGGCGCTGAACGTCGCAACCTCTTTCGGCACGACGGGATCGGACTGGTATCCGCTCGATGCAAGGTGCTGCTGGGAGATGGTGGAAGCGGAATCCGGCATCGCCTCACGCGAGGACGTGCTTGCCTTCCTGCATGAAAGCTATTGGGAACGATCGGAAGATCTCGGCCTGTATGTCAACAGGCTGCCCAGAACTGTCACGGTCGCCAACTACGATGCCGTGGAAGGCGTCGTTCCCATGGTCCTGAGGGCGATCGACAACATCAATGCATGGCTGCCATGGGAAAGGCACCTCACCATGGGAGAACCGATTTCCGGAGATGCCTGGCTGCCTCTCCATGCTGACCTTGAGGAAGCTCAAGCCGAACATGGATTTGGAACGCCAGACGTCGAGAGACTGGTGGAGCAGGTGTATCCCGGCAACGACTTCGTCATCATGATCGAGCCACCGGGGTTTGCCGGCTGTGCCGGCGCCGGAGCACGGCTGATCTATGTGAGTGGCCGCTGCACGACCACAGCGACCTTCCAGCATGAACTGCTGCATCTCATGAGCGCCGAGGGATCGCGCACATGGGATGAAACGTGCGAGCGCGAAGGAGGCGGCGATTGCCGCGACCACTTGCAGGCTGACCCCAGTCTTGTCCATGTCCCGGTTTCCCGGTTTCCCGAGAGCGAGATGGCTTACGCTTCGCCATATGACAGCACTCACGGGCTGTCGCAGATCGACGGGGAGACGCTCCAGGCGATCCATACCCGGGAAGCGCATTGGAGGGAGATCAACTTCGACCCCAACGTCATCAGCGACCGCGTCGACTTCCTTCTATTTTCGAAGGATGATTTCGGTCCCTGGGACGACTCGGTGGTCCGCTTCGGCGGAACCATCGAAGTGCGCGCCCGTGTCGGAGATGTTCAGGCCAGGCCGGGTTTCGGTGTCGACTGGCGCAACGGCATGGCGAGACCGTGGACGGTCGGCAGCGGATCCTACGGCACCCTTGCGGATTCAGGCCTGTCCGGAGCCGCCACGTGGATCGGCGCGCTTGTCGGCTTCACGCCGGCAAGGGAGGCGGTGAGGGGCGACAGCGCGATCCATGTCAATCTGGACGACATGACCGGCCGCGCCGCCTTCACGGCATTGGAGCGCTGGAGCGCGGGAGCTGCGCCGGGCGCGCGCGGATCCGGCGCGCGGTGGCGTGACGGCGACCTGCACTATTCCCTTGCAATGCACCGTTCCGATGGAGTCTTCCTTCGGAGCGACGGCGGCGACGAAGGGCATGTTTCGGGACGCCTTGTCGGCGAGGACCATCAAGGCGCGGTGGGGATTCTCGAACGGCCTGACCTGACAGGGGCCTTCGGGGCTGTCCGGCAGTAGCCGTCCAGGACCGGACGTACGACCATGTCAGGACATGCGTTGCCGCCCTTGCCGTTGCGTTCATGCCTGGCGGTTGCGCAGGCCGGGAGAGCGGGGATTCCGCTTCATTCGCGAAACCTCCGGAACATGGCTAGGGTGCAGCGAACGGAGGCTGCATCTGTTGGTCGGGGAATGGACATGGGGGACTTGCCCGCCCGCCCGGTTCAGCCGGGGATTGCGCTGGCCAACCGGTCTGTCGCGCTTGCGGCACCGGAAGACCGCGCCCGCCATTCCCCGAAGGTCCTTGCCGGACTTGTGGCGCTTGACGCCGACGGCGGCGGAATGCGCCGTGACGGAGGCGTTCGGCATCCTGCGGCGGGCCGCGGCGGTTCGGGTCTCCTGAACCGGTTGCGTTGACGGACCGGAAGCGGGCAATCCGGCCGTTCCCGGTTCCTGTCATCGGAAACGGGGGCATGTCGAACCGGGCCATCGCGCGTTCGCCCGCGCGGCGCAGGCGCTGCCGGCGGTCCTCGGCGCGGGCATGCAGCGGAGGGCCTGGCCGGCACCGCGCACCGGTTCGCCGCGTGCGCGCTGATGCTGACGGCGGCGGTCCGGAGCGCACGGTCGGCAGCCCTGCTCGTCGCCCGTCCCGACGACGGCCTGGAGGTCGCGCGCCGCCACGCCCCCCGGAGGTGCGGCCGTTCGGGACTCCGCCCCAGGCCGCTTCCCGGGCCCAGCCCAGGAGCCGCCCGGCGGCGGCCAGCGCGGCCACGAGCGCGCCCGCGCGCAGCAGGCCGCCGCCTGCCGGGTCCGCATGCGGGGCGGCGCCGGAACCGGGCGGCTGTCCCTCCGGGTGCGGCGTCCTGCCGCAGGTTCCGGCCGCCGGCTGCCGCGCCGTCCCGCCGTCCTCTCCCATGGTCCGTTCCCCTCCCGTTCGCGTCTGCACGGCCGCCGCGGACATTTGTTCACGCTGGGTGCACGTCAGGACACAAAAAGGACATGTCCAAGCCACCATGACGCGATCAGGCAACGCCAAGCGCCGCGCCGGAACATGCATGATTCACGCTGGCTTGCAATCGTCCGCGAATCGGGCATGTAATCGCGACGCCCCGTTTCGGGCCGTCACAGGGCTGCGGGCGGGGCGGGGACAGGACTGCGAAGAAGCGGCGCGCACGCCGGGAGGGCCCGGGCGAAGCGCGCGGCG
>VYCX01000232.1 GCA_009843725.1 Boseongicola sp. SB0675_bin_26 | reverse complement strand
TCCTGATCGGCTACGTGTCGCTCCGGCGTTCCGGGATCTACTTCTCGATCCTGACGCTGGCCTTTGCGCAGATGAGCTTCGCGCTGGCCTACTCCGTGCTGTCAAACCCGAAGTTCAACCTGACGAACGGGGAAACCGGGCTGCAGGTCTACGCGAACGACCTGCAACTGTTCCATCGCGAGAGCCTGCCGGACTTTCCGCACCTCTTCGGGCTGTCCATGGGTTCGACCTACAAGCTCGGTGTCGGAGCTTGGGAGTTCCAGTTCAACGTGGCCTACTATTTCTGCGCGATCATGATGATCCTGGCCTTCTACTTCGCGATCAGGCTCTTCCGTTCGCCGTTCGGAATGATGCTGCGCGCGATCAAGTCGAACCAGCAGCGCCTGAACTACACCGGCCTGAATTCACGCCCCTACACGCTTGCGGCCTTCGTGATCTCGGGCATGTATGCAGGCCTGGCCGGCGGTCTCCTCGCGGTGACCGATCCCCTCGCCGGCGCCGAAAGGATGCAATGGACCGCGAGCGGCGAGGTCGTGCTGATGACCATTCTCGGCGGCACGGGCACGCTGATCGGCCCGGTTCTCGGTGCGGGCTTCATCAAGTATTTCGAGAACATCTTCTCGAAGATCAACGATCAGGTTCTGCATCAGTGGTTCACTTTCCTGCCGGATGGCCTGGAGGATTTCCTCGTCGCCATCGTCCACCCGTTCATCGGCAAGGGCTGGCATCTGACGCTGGGCATTCTCTTCATGCTCGTGGTCATTTTCCTGCCCGGCGGGCTCGTCGAGGGCGGGCAGCGCGTTGAACGCGCCGTCCGCCGCCTGATGAAGCGCGAAAAGGCTGCCGACGCGGCGAACGTCTCTGCGGAATGAGGATCTGGGAAAATGGCAATTCTTGAAGTCAAGGGCGTCAACAAGCGCTTTGGTGGCCTCGCCGCGCTGTCGGACGTGAACCTCTCCGTGCAGGAAAACTCGGTCCACGCCATCATTGGCCCGAACGGCGCCGGAAAGTCGACATTGCTCAACTGCCTCGTGGGCAAGCTCATGCCGGATTCCGGATCGGTGATGTTCGATGGCCAGTCCGTGCTCGGACGCAAGCCGCACGAGATCAACCAGATGGGCATCAGCCGCGTGTTCCAGACACCCGAGATCTTCGGCGATCTCACGGTCCTGGAGAACATCATGATCCCGTGCTTTGCGAGGCGCGACGGGGCATTCCGCATGCACGCCTTCGAGCAGTTCGCGCACGAAGCGGAACTCATCGACAAGTCCGACGCGATCCTCGCGGATGTCAGCATGGCAGAGCAGCGGGATGCGCATGCCGCGTCGCTCAGCCGGGGCGACAAGCGTCGGCTCGAAATGGCAATGTGCCTGGTGCAGGAGCCGCGCCTTTTGCTGCTCGACGAGCCGACGGCCGGCATGGCCCGCGCAGACACCAACAACACGATCGACCTGCTCAAGGAGATCAACAGCAAGCGTGACATCACCATGGTGATCATCGAGCATGACATGCATGTCGTGTTCAGCCTTGCGGAGCGAATCACGGTCCTGGCGCAGGGCACGCCGCTGGTCGAGGACACGCCGGACAACATCAAGGGCAACCCGAAGGTTCAGGAAGCCTATCTGGGAGAAAGCCAAAGCTAGGGCGGCGGCTGCCGGCGCCGACGGCCGCCACGGACACGCCAACCCGCCCGAGAGGGAGACAAAAATGCCCGAAGATCAAACCTTCAACAAGCACGCCAACCAAGCCACGACGGCGCCGGCCTACCTGAGCGTCTGGAACATCGAGAGCTTCTACGGCGAAAGCTACATCGTCCAGGACGTGACCTTCAACGTCCATGAAGGCGAGATCCTGGCCCTCCTGGGACGCAATGGCGCCGGCAAGACTTCGACGCTGCGCACGATCGCGCGCATGGACAACCCGGAACTGCGCCATGGCGAGATCTGGCTGGATCACAAGCCGCTTCACTTTGTGGCAAGCCACGAAGCGGCCCAAAGCGGAATCGCGCTCGTTCCCGAGGACCGCCGGATCATTCCCGGGTTGAGCGTGGAGCAGAACCTGAAGCTGGCCCAGATCGCGCCGCCGATCGGCTGGTCGCTTGAAAGGATCTACGAGCTCTTTCCGCGACTCGGCGAACGGCGCAGCCAGGACGGCTCCACCCTCTCCGGCGGCGAGCAGCAGATGCTGTCCATCGCCCGCGCTCTGGCCCGGGACATCAAGGTGCTGCTGCTGGACGAACCATATGAAGGTCTTGCTCCGGTAATCGTTCAGGAGATCGCCAAGACGCTGAGCGTCATCCGCGATCAGGGCATCACGACGATCATCGTGGAACAGAACGCGGTTGCGGCGCTGAAGCTTGCCGACCGGGCCGTGATTCTGGACACTGGCAAGGTCGTCTATGACGACAGTGCGCAAAAGGTTCTGGACGACGAGGCGCTTCGTGCAAAGTATCTGGCAATCTGACCGAAGTCCGGAGCGCGGACGCAAGAACGGAGGTTGAGGACATGCTCAAGCAGCATGAAGGAATGTACTGGCCGGACGCCGAAGCCGCAAAGACCGCCCATGTCGACAAGCGGGCGTACGAGGCGATGTACAAGGCCTCGGTCGAGGACCCGGAAGCGTTCTGGGCCGAGCACGGCAGGCGGCTGGACTGGATCAAGCCCTTCTCCAGGGTCAAGAACACCTCTTTCGCGCCCGGCAAGATCGACATTCGCTGGTTCGAGGACGGGACGCTCAATGTCGCGGCCAACTGCATCGACCGCCACCTTGCCGAGCGCGGCGATCAGACCGCGATCATCTGGGAGCCCGATGATCCGGAAGCGTCCTCGCGCTTCATCACCTATCGCGAGTTGCACGGAGAGGTCTGCCGCTTCGGAAACGTCCTGAAAAGGCTCGGAGTCTCCAGGGGCGACCGGGTCGTGCTGTACATGCCGATGATCCCGGAAGCGGCATATGCCATGCTGGCATGCGCCCGGATCGGGGCGATCCATTCGGTCGTGTTCGGCGGGTTTTCTCCCGACGCCCTGGCGGCACGCGTGAACCAGTGCGAGGCCGGCGTGATCGTGACCGCCGACGAGGCGCCACGCGGCGGGCGGAACACGCCGCTGAAGGCCAATGCGGACAAGGCGTTCGAGAAGATCGAGATCG
>VYCX01000371.1 GCA_009843725.1 Boseongicola sp. SB0675_bin_26 | reverse complement strand
CCGGCGATCGACGCGGCGTCCTCAACCGCAGTGCGCACGACCTTGGCCGGATCGATGATGCCGAAGCTGAACAGGTCTCCGTACTCCTCGGTCTGGGCGTTGAAGCCGAACTTGGCATTCTTGCTCTCGCGAACCTTCCCTGCCACCACGGAGCCATCGACACCGGCGTTCTCGGCGATCTGGCGCAGCGGGGACTCGAGAGCCTTGCGCACGATCGCGACGCCGGCTTCCTGGTCGCTGTTTTCGCACTTGATCTTGTCGAGTCCCTTTGCAGCCTGCATGAGGGAGACGCCGCCGCCAACGACGATGCCTTCCTGCACAGCGGCGCGGGTTGCGTTCAAGGCGTCGTCGACACGATCCTTGCGCTCCTTGACCTCGACTTCGGTCATGCCGCCCACGCGGATGACGGCGACACCGCCAGCGAGCTTTGCCACCCGCTCCTGCAGCTTCTCGCGGTCATAGTCCGACGTGGTTTCCTCGATCTGCTGGCGAATCTGCGCGACCCTGGCCTGGATCTCGGCCTTGGCGCCCGCGCCGTCGACGATGGTCGTCTCGTCCTTGGTGATCGAGACGCGCTTGGCGGAGCCGAGCATGTCCATCGTCACGTTTTCGAGCTTCATGCCCAGGTCTTCGGAAATCACCTGGCCGCCTGTCAGGATCGCGATGTCCTGAAGCATGGCCTTGCGACGGTCGCCGAAGCCGGGAGCCTTGACGGACGCGATCTTCAGGCCGCCACGCAGCTTGTTGACGACAAGCGTGGCCAGAGCCTCGCCTTCCACGTCCTCCGCGATGATGAGAAGCGGCTTCTGGGACTGGATGACCGATTCAAGAAGCGGAACCATCGGCTGCAACGACGAAAGCTTCTTCTCGTGGAGAAGAATCATCGCATCCTCGAGTTCGGCGGTCATCTTGTCGGGATTGGTGACAAAGTAGGGCGACAGGTAGCCGCGATCGAACTGCATGCCTTCCACGACCTCGGTTTCAGTGTCGAGGCCCTTGTTCTCCTCGACGGTGATCACGCCGTCGTTTCCGACCTTTTGCATGGCGTCCGCGATCTGCGTGCCGATCTCGGTTTCGCCGTTTGCCGAGATCGTCCCGATCTGGGCAACCTCTTCCGAGTCCTTCACCTTGCGCGCGGCCTTCTTGATGTCCTCGACGACCGAAGCGACAGCGGCGTCGACTCCTCGCTTGAGATCCATCGGGTTCATGCCGGCGGCAACCGACTTCATGCCCTCGCGCACGATCGACTGCGCAAGCAGCGTGGCGGTGGTGGTGCCGTCGCCGGCCTCGTCATTGGTGCGGCTTGCGACTTCCTTGACCATCTGCGCACCCATGTTCTCGAACTTGTCCTCAAGCTCGATTTCCTTGGCGACCGTCACACCATCCTTGGTGATCCGGGGTGCACCAAAGCTCTTGTCAAGCACGACGTTGCGGCCCTTGGGCCCGAGCGTCACCTTCACGGCATCGGCGAGGATGTTCACGCCTGCCAACATCCGGTTCCGGGCGTCGGTCTCGAATTTGACGTCCTTAGCGGCCATTTCCTTAGCTCCTGGTTGTCTATCGTTTGAGTTGGTTCAGGACAGCGAATTCAGGCAATGATGCCGAGAATGTCGCTTTCCTTCATGATCAGAAGTTCTTCGCCGTCGAGCGTGATCTCGGTGCCCGACCACTTGCCGAACAGGATCTTGTCGCCGGCCTTGACATCCATCTTGATGCGCTTGCCGTCGTCGTCCTTCGCCCCCGCGCCAACGGACACAATCTCGCCCTCAGCGGGCTTTTCCTTGGCGTTGTCGGGGATGATCAGGCCGCCGGCGGTCTTCTCGTCGCCTTCCACGCGGCGAACAAGAACGCGATCATGAAGCGGGGTGAATTTCATGTTGAACGCTCCTTCGTTCCTTTCATTGTATTCCTGTTAGCACTCACAGCAGGCGAGTGCTAACAGGCGCTAAGTAGGAAAGCGCCCTAGGTCTGTCAACAGGGGTCGAAATTTTTTTTTGGCTCCGCTCCAAGGGCTTGAAAACGCGGAAAATCCACGTCCTCAACGGTGCCTTGCATGCCTGCCGGCCAGGTATTCGCGCCGCAGCGTGTACATTCCTGTCACCATGATGATCGCGGTTCCCGCCCAAGTCCAGGCATCCGGGAACTGGCCGAAGACGAGCCAGCCGTAAAGCGACGCCCAGATGATCAGCGTGTAGTGCACCGGCGCGACCGCAACCGCGAGTCCCAGCTCCAGGGCGCGGATGACACACACTTCGGCAAGGCCCGCCAGCAGGGCCAAGCCCACGAGGAGCAGGAATTCGGACCTGCCGGGCGTGACCCACACCCAGGGCAACGGCATCGAAAGCACGAGGACGGCGGTCATCGCCGTGTACAGGATCGTCGTGCCGGTCCCGTCCCTGGCTGCAATCGCCCTGCTGATGACCTGACGGCATGCGAAGAAGAACGCCGCAGCGACCACGAGCATGGCAGCAGGATGAACCGCCCCCATGCCCGGGCGGAGGATGATCATCGACCCGACGAACCCCAGCACGACGGCAACCCACCTGCGCCATCCGACCGGCTCCCGGAGAATCAACGCCGCCATGAGCGTGACCATGAAAGGCGCCACGAAGCTCACGGCCACCGCGTCCGCAAGCGGCACATGGCGAATGGCGTAGATGAACGCAGCGGCGGACAGCGCCGCCACGAGACCACGGATCAACTGCAGCTTCGGATGCGCGGTCAGAAACAGGCGGCGCCCGTGCAGCGCCAGCAGAAACACGGCGCCGACGAGCAAGCCCAACTGTCGCGTCCACACGATCTGGAACGGATGCAGCTCGCTGGTCAGGAACTTGGCGATCGTATCCACAGCTGCAAACAGGAACATGCCAAGGCCCATCAGCAGGAGACCCTTGCCGTTCTCCACCCTTCGGGCAGGCGGCGCTTCCGTGGATTGGTTCGTGATCTCCCGCCCTCCGGCTGTCCCGCGAATAGAGACCGGATCGCGGCCCCTGACAAGACGCGCTGCAGCCAGCTGCATTCCCGCTTGACTTCGCACGCTCGACACCATACGCCGCCCGTGTCCCCGGGAGCGGCCATCTCCCGGTCCCTGAAGGTTCAGGGATCGCCCCCCATCAGCGCGTTGCGCCCATGGGGGCGTTTGGCGTTAAGG
>VYCX01000426.1 GCA_009843725.1 Boseongicola sp. SB0675_bin_26 | reverse complement strand
GTGCTGTTTCTCCTGCTCGGATCGGTCTACACCGTCGAGGAGGGCCATGTCGGCATCGTGAAGCGATGGTCGAAGGCCGTCGACCAGGTCGGGCCCGGCCTGCACGTCAAGATCCCGATCGCCGACAGCATCGAGAGGATCGAGGTGCGCCAGCGCAAGAACGTCGAGGATCTCGCCGCAGCCACGAAGAACCAGCTTCCGACCACCGCGACCGTTTCCATCAACTGGACGGTGAACCGGAATTCGGCGATGGACCTGTTCATACACTATGGAGGGCTCGACCAGTTCGAGACCCGCATCCTGGACCCGAAACTGCGCAGCGCGGCAAAGGCCGCGATCGCGCGGTTCCAGGCGGACGAGCTAATCCGGAACCGGCAGGCCGCGGTCGCCGCGATCATGGAAGGCATGGCCCTGGAGCTCGAAGGGTTCCCGGTCACCGTGAACTCGCCGCAGATCGAGAACCTGTCGCTTCCGAACGCCTACCTTCAGGCGGTGGAGGAAAAGGAGAAGGCGAGGGAGGATGCCGAAAAGGAGAAGCACAAGCTCGACCAGCAGCGGCTGATCGCGCAGCAGGCGGTCAATTCGGCCGAGGCGAACGCGGAGGCCAAGCGCTTGGAGGCCGACGCCGAGGCGTACCGCGTGCTCACGGAGGCGCAGGCGGAAGCCGACGCCATCCGGCTGATCAACGAGCAGCTGGGCCGCAGCCCGCTCTATGTCGACCTCGTGCGCGCGAAGAGGTGGGACGGGGTTCTGCCCCAGACCGTGCTCGGCGAAGGCGTCGGCGCCTTCCTGTCCTTGCCGCCCCCTCAAGGCACGACTTCGGCAGACGACACGAAGTGACGGCCAAGCTGCATGTTCCGGCAAGATGCCAAGGTTCCTGAATCAGGCAAATGAAAACGTCGAAACGGTGGGCAAGGCCGCGAATCTTGTGCGAAAGTCACAGGGTTCCCTGGTTCCTGGCGCGAAAGAGCCTCAAGGCAGAAGACCTTGTCCGTTCATGACCTGATTCACCGCCCTGCGAGTGGCCAATACACCTTTCGGAAGGCGGAAGCAGCTGATCTCGATCTGCTGCTGGAATGGCAGTCACGGCCACACGTCCGCGAGTGGTGGGATTCAATTGAGCCCGGCGATGAAGAGGAACTGGCAGACCCTCGCGTTGCGCGATGGATTGTCTCGACAGCCGGACGCCCCTTCGCCTACATGCAGGACTACACGGTCCATGGCTGGGAAGATCATCACTTCTTCGGCCTTCCGAAGCGGTCCCGTGGCATCGACCAGTTCATTGGCGAGCCGGACATGATCGGGAAAGGGCATGGCCCCGCCTTCATCGCCGAACGGCTGAAGACTCTCTTTGAGGAAGGGGCCCCCGTGGTCGCAACCGATCCGCACCCTGAAAACGCGCGCGCAATCGCGGCATACAGGCGAGCGGGATTCAGTGAATTCGGTGCGCCGCAAGCCACCCGGTGGGGGCCGGTGCTTCCGATGAAGGCCAGTCGCAAGGCCGTGTCCTGATGGCGGAAAGAGACCTGATCCCGGCAAGTTCGCGGGCTGTCGCGGTGATCGCGACTGGCATGTCCTTGCGGGCGAGCCGCCCCCGATGCCTGGCACCGAGGAAGGTCTGGCTTCTTCGCGCCGACAGTCCCTGCCGTCTCCGCGTTCCTCGGCAGCACCGCACGTCCTGCTTTCAGAGTGGACTCAATTTCCAGGCCCCGGCTGCTGTGGGACCCAACGCGATTTTCCTCCGGATTGTCGTCTCGTCCCGCGCATGCGTGGCCTATGCGTCGCGCATGGCGCCTGCGTGCCGGTTTCTGGCGAAATGCAGGGCCAGCCATGCAGCAGCCACCACGATCGCCGCGCCGTAGACGATCGGATCCTTTGTCAGAACCAAGAAGGCCAGCGCCAGCCGGATGGCAACATCCCAGATTGGCAGCGGTGCACGATCAAAACGCGCCAAGGCGCTCGCCAGCAGGAAAAGGGCGAGCAACATGCGCAGCAGCAACCAGCCCAGCGGGCCCCATTGCACCTCGCCAGTGTATCCGGGCAGGAACCTCAATTCGCTGCCAACGCTTGTGCCTGGATCGATCACTGCCGCCTCGATCAGCAGGATTTCCGGATAGAGTGCGAAGACAAACGGGATCACGAACATCACGATCCCGACACGGACGGCGGCAAAGCCGGTTGCCATCGGCTCGGCCTTGGTGATTGTCGCCGCCGCGAAGGCTGCGAGTGCCACCGGCGGCGTGATCGCGGAGGCAACCGCGAAATAGAAGATGAACATATGCGCCGAGAAGACCGATATTCCCAGGCCCGCGAGCACGGGCCCCATCAACAAGGCGACGTTTATGTAGGCCGGAACAGCCGGCATCCCCATGCCTAGAAGAACCGCGAGCAACATGGTCACGACAAGTGCCGCGAACTGGAACAGGGCCGAGCCGTCCGCGCCGAGGTTCAGGCTCTGGAGCCATTGCAACACGTCCAGCGAGATGAAGAACGGCATGCCAGTGAACTTCAGGCAGAAGTCAATGATCGAGACGGCAAGGAACATCAGGTAAAGGGTCGCGATCAAGGTCCCCGCCTCGGCAAAGGAGTGCAGCAGCCTTGCCGGCCTTGCACGCATCTCCGGATCCAGGAAAAGCGCAAAGCACAGCACGATCACGGCCCACCAGCCCGCACTGCCTGCGTCTCCGGCGGCGTTTTGGACGAGCCTGAGAAACCATGACAGGCTTTCAACGCGGCACCCGCCGCCTTCGACGAAAACGCGCTCGGCGCCCATGAGACCGCCAAGGATGCCACAACCGACGTTTTCCTTGCTGGTCAGCAAGAGCACCAGGATTATGAGGATCGGCAGAAAGATCATCACCAGGTTCAGAATATCCTGGCGGTCCATGTGCATGTCTTCGGTCAGTTCGCCGATCGGCTTGATCTTCTGCTTGCGCGCCTGAAACACGACCGAAAGGAACAGGCACAGGAAGTAGGCAACGGCAGGCAAGGCTGCGGCAATGATCACCTCGCTGTAGGGGACGCCGGTCAGGGCCGCCAAGATGAATGCAGCGACGCCCATGACCGGCGGCATGATCGACCCGCCCGAGGAGGCGGCCGCCTCCATCCCGCCGGCAAAGACTCTTGAGAAGCCTCTCTTGATCATCATCGGGAT
>VYCX01000160.1:4762-23195 GCA_009843725.1 Boseongicola sp. SB0675_bin_26 | reverse complement strand
TCGATTCGCTCCGCCTGGCTTCCAAGCCTGTTGTGGAACGTGACCTTGCCGAGCATGTCGGTCCACGCCTTCATGCCATCCTTGGCCACGCGCAGATCATTTTCCCAGAAGAACTTGGCATCCGAAAGGCGAGCGCGAAGAACCTTTTGGTTCCCGGCCATGATCGTCGCGCCCTCGTCCGCCGTCTCCCGGTCCGCCACCGCAATGAAATGACTGATCCGGCCTGAGCCGTCCCTTACGCTGAAGAACTTCTGATGCACCCTCATCGAGGTCTGAAGCACTTCGTGCGGCAGATCCAGGAACTCCTCCCCGATCTCGCCCAGCAGGACCACTGGCCATTCGACGAGACCCGCAACCTCTGCCATAAGGCCTGTGTCTTCCACCATTTCAAGGCCCCGTTCCTCCGCCAGCCGGGCTGCTTCGCGCATGATGATCTCTTTGCGCTCCTTGGCGGAGACAACGACCTTGGCCTCATTCATCTTCGCAAGGTAGTCGGCGGGGGACGTGACGCTGATCAGCTCGGGCGCCATGAAACGATGGCCCGCCGTCTGGTTGCCGGCACGTATGCAATCGACTTCAAGGTCAACGACCTGGATCTCGTCCGCGTCGGTCAACAGACAGATGATCGAGTGCAGCGGCCGCACCCATCTGAGGCTTCCGGAACCCCAGCGCATGGACTTGGGCCATGGAAAGTGGCGGATGACCACGTCCAGAGCCTCGGCCACGATCTCGTCAGCCGGGCGTCCTTCACGCTCGATCACCGCGAACCACACCTGTCCTTTCCTGCCATCCCGCGCCTCAAGCTCATCTTTCGAGAGCCCGGTCGAGCGCAAGAATCCATCAAGCGCCTGCTCCGGAGCGTTGACGCTCGGACCCTTTCGCTCCTCGCGCGTTGCCGGGCTCACCTTCGGCAAGCCCGATACCGTCAAGATCAACCGTCGCGGCGTGACAAAGGATGCAGCGTCGTCATGGGACAATCCGGCCTCGGCAAGGCCGTCCGTCACGAGACGCTTCAGGTCCTCAGCCGCAGCCGCCTGCATGCGCGCAGGAATTTCCTCGGACAGGAGTTCGATCAGCAGATCAGGCATGGATCAGTTCCTTGCATCGGCCGTGCACAGGGCGGGAAGACTGCAAGTGGATCAGCGCTTTCCGGGTCATCGGCTATCACTCGGCGGTGGTGGCGGGCAATTTTCCGGCAAGGATTCCCCGTTGAAATGTCTTTCTCCACAGCGGTTCAACTGGTGCCATACGTAGCCATGCCCATCTCCGGAGACGGCCACAACCCGGTCAAACCCGTAAGCGATGTTCCCGGTCCCCAGAAACGCGATCGCGGACCCGCTTTCCAGCGCCGCACCGATCTTCGACGCGTCAAAGCACCCGAACCATCCGGGCGCCACGTTGGGCACCGGTTCGTCATGGACAACATAGGTTTCGGTGAGTGTTGCAAGGCTCAGATGCGTCGTGAAGCAGGCGCGGTAGCGCAAGGGTGAGCTTTCCGCGTCAATTGCTTGAAATTCTTCATGGATCATTGGCTCTGGCGTTCCGGAACGAAGCGCAGTCAACATCACGTCGGACACTCCGCTTGGCGGAATCTCATCGTAGAACCCGTACACCTGCAGGTAGTACAAGCCGCCGCCGGCAAGCGCGGAGCAAATCACGAGAACACAGGCGATCGCTTTCCCGCTCATGCCACGTCCTGTCTCGGGCAATGCCTGTCTCCGCACGGCATGCATGTCTCCAGAGGCAGGCTCTCTCCCCAGGCGTCCCGCCGGAATTGCCGACGGGACCATTCTTCGCGGAGCATCGTCACGATCACGCGCCCGCTGCCGCCTCGGTTGTCACGAACGCGTCGGCACAGGCCTTCGCCAGCGACCGCACCCGCCCGATATAGGCCTGGCGCTCGGTGACTGAGATCACGCCCCGGGCATCGAGAAGGTTGAACAAGTGCGAAGCCTTGATGCACTGGTCATAGGCGGGATGCACCATCACGATCCGCTTTCCCGTTCTTTGATCCAGCTCTTCCACCTCGAGGATTCGGCGACACTCTGCCTCTGCATCCTCGAAGTGCCTGAAGAGCATGCCGGTGTCCGCCACGTCGAAATTCCAGCGGGCATATTCCTCTTCTGTCTGCCGGAAGACGTCTCCGTAGGACAGTGCAATCCTGGACTGCGGATCATTGAAAGGCATCTCCATCACGTGGTCGATGCCAAGCACGTGCATGGCCAGGCGCTCGAGACCGTAGGTCAGCTCGCCCGAAACCGGGTGGCAGTCATGTCCGCCGACCTGCTGGAAATACGTGAACTGGCTTACTTCCATGCCGTCGCACCAGACCTCCCAGCCAAGTCCCCATGCCCCAAGGGTCGGGCTCTCCCAGTCATCCTCGACAAACCTGATGTCGTGCAGATCCATGTCCATTCCGATCGCGTCCAGCGACCCGATGTAGAGCTCCTGCAGATCGGGAGGTGAAGGCTTTATGATCACCTGGAACTGGTAGTAGTGCTGAAGGCGATGCGGATTCTCCCCGTAGCGGCCATCCGTTGGGCGCCGCGAGGCCTGCACGTAGGCCGCTGACCACTTCCGCCGACCCAGCGCGCGCAACAGTGTGGCCGGATGGAAGGTGCCTGCCCCCACTTCCAGATCGTAAGGCTGAAGCAACGCGCAGCCCTTCCCGGCCCAATAGCCCTGAAGCCGAAGGATGATCTCCTGGAAACT
Organism: Boseongicola sp. SB0675_bin_26; assembly: GCA_009843725.1. Taxonomy (GTDB): domain Bacteria; phylum Pseudomonadota; class Alphaproteobacteria; order Rhodobacterales; family Rhodobacteraceae; genus JAJEFO01. The sequence goes on along the minus strand of VYCX01000160.1, from coordinate 20,483 downwards.
CTTCGGGCGCGTGTCTGCGCTCATGGGTTGCTCCTGACGGGAAACGTCTGCGCACTCAATAGGCAAGGTCGCGGGAACGGTCAATCAATGGCCGGACGGTGTCGCGAGAACACGAATCCTGCAATCTCAGGCGCGCCAGAACCGTGACGTGAACAGCACGAACACCACCAGAAGTTCGAGCCGGCCTACAAGCATCGCCGATAGCAGGATCCACTTCGCGGCAACGCTCAGCCCGGCAAAATTTCCGTCCGGCCCAATCATGGTGCCGAGGCCCGGACCCACGTTGGCAATTGCCGTGGCTGCGCCGCTGACGGACGTGACGAGATCAAGCCCCGTCGCCGAAAGAAGCACGGACACGACGCCGAGCGTGACAAGAAACATCGTCAGGAAAACCATGACCGACGAAAGCACGTCCTCGCTCAGTCGCCGCCCGGCATACTTGAGCTGGTAGACTCCGTGCGGACTCTGGATGCGTCGGATCTGGTTCGCAACGGCCTTTAGCAGAATCTGGTACCTGAACACCTTGACCGAACAACTGGTCGATCCCGCGCAGCCGCCAATCAGGCCGACAAGGAAGAAGACCGTAACCGGGAACGCTCCCCAAAGCTGGTAGTTCGTGCTTGCATAGCCCGTGCCGGTCATGATCGACGTGATGTTGAACAGAGACTCGCGCAGGGCGAAATGCGCCGCCGTGCCCTGCGCCAGCAGCCTGTGAACTGCGACCAGGGCGGCAATTGTGAGCAATGCCGCCAGAAACGCCCGCACCTGGCTGTCGCGCAGCAGCGGCTTCGACGAACCGGCCAGAATCTGCACGTAGCGCACGAATGGCAGGCTGGCCAATATCATGAATACCACGGCGACATATTCCGGCGCCCCGCGAAAGCTGCCGAACGACTGGTCACGGGTCGAAAACCCGCCGGTCGCGATGGTGGTCATCGCGTGGTTGGCGGCTTCAAAGAGAGGCATTCCGGCAACCAGGTAGGCCACTGCGCACGCAAATGTCAGAACCAGATAGATGATCGAGATGCGGGACGCGATTTCGGCAGCCCGCGGCAAAACCTTGCCGTCCGTGTCGAATCCCTCGGAGCGGAAGATCTGCATGCCTCCGACCCGCAGTTCGGGGAGGAAGGCCATGGCAACGACTATGATCCCGATGCCGCCGAACCATTGCAGCATGGATCGCCACACAAGCAGCCCCGAAGGCAGCGTCTCCAGCCCGCTAAGCACCGTCGAGCCGGTCGTTGTCAGTCCGGACATCGCCTCGAAATACGCGTCCGTGAATCCCGCTCCGAGGTCGCCCCACATGAACGGCAACGCTCCGAAGAACGGAAGAACGACCCAAACACCCGTTGTCAGCAGGAAGATCTGCTGCAGGTTCATGCCGCCCGCCACCGAATTGGACGACGCCAACGCCGTCAATCCGCCGATCAGAAGGGTGATCAGGGCGACTTCCAGAAACGCTCCCGCGTGGTCATTGTCCTGAGCAAGGTCAACGAACATCGGTATCAGCATGGAGACGCCAAGTGCGGCGACAAGAAGGCCGATGACGTATCCGATGGGCCTGAAATCAACCATGCCGCGAGCCTTGGCCCCGGGACCGGCTCAAGTCAACCGCGGAGCGGCACTCGCAGCGCTGCGCGACAGCCGCCGCGACCAGCGTGCCGGCCGGCAGCCAACGAGCCTTGCATGATGCGGCTCAAGCTGGCGCGCTGTCCGTAGGCATCCGGAATCCAGGGTGTCAGACGTGCCGGATCACGCGCCGCACGCCACGCGTCTGTGGGGGGCCGGGCGGCCTTGAACATCGGGTGGCGCCTCAAGACATGAAGCGTCAGGTCCGAATGAATCAGGGCATCGACCGGAACAGGCTGCAGCGGATTTCAGCTTGCTCAATCGGTCGAGCGCCTGGTTCGAAGAGTGCGGGTGCCTATTTTGCGCCCGCCCTGCCGCCTGCAGCGGGCGTCTGGCCATGGCTCGCAGGCAATCCTGCCGCGTTCCCGTCTCCATGTGTCCTGCACGACCGTCCCGTCGTCGCGTAACGCGCCACGAATCGCTTCAGGATGCGCTCAGGCTCCGTCACTTGCGCAGCCAGGCATGCTTCCGTCAGAGCTGCGGCCTCTTCGGGCGGGAAATATCCGAATTCGCGGTAGATTCGGATACGGTCCGCAAAGACCTGCCCGTCCGCTTCCGGATGAAACTGCGTGGCATAGACGTTCTCGCCGGCCCGGATCATCTGGAAGGGGCAGGTCTCCGAGAACATCAGATGCACCGCGCCGTGGGGCAGTTCCTGAACCGCTTCCTTGTGACCAACCAGAGCGTTGAACCTGAGTGGCAGCCCGGCCAGCAACGGATCCGCCTGTCCCGCCTCGGTCAAGTCGCATGGCACGACCGAAACCTGCTCCGAATACCGTTCCTTCGAAACCGGCGCTCCAAGATGGTGCGCCAGCAGTCCGATTCCGTAGCAGCACCCGAGGAAGGGCATGTCCCGCGCAAGGATCTCGGGCATCAATGCCAGAAGCTCCGCTTCCGCCCGCGCCTCGACCGGATCGCGCGCAACCGGATCGTCGCTCACGCAGCCAGGGCCGCCACCGACAATGACGGCCGAATAGTCTTCGAGCGAGAATCCCTCCGGCAACGGACCCGCCTCCATCCTGTGACGGCGAACCTCCGCTTCATCAAGGCGACCCTTCTCGATGAATGCGCGGAATTCGCCATCCGACGCCTCGTCCTCCGGGCGCAGTTGAAGGATGAGAACCGGTTTCGACGTCATTGCGCCCCGGGCCAATTCCGCAGGCTTGGTCCGACGGGCATGCAGGTCGGCAATCCACGCTTGGCCAGGCTCAGCATCATGCGGCCTCGAGTGCCTGCCGGATGTCGCCAATCAGGTCATCAACATCTTCCAGTCCCATGGACAGTCGTACGAGCCCCGGCAAAATGCCCAGTTCGCCCCGCTGCTCGTCGGTCAGTCGTTGATGAGTCGTGGTTGTCGGATGCGTCACGATCGACTTTGCATCCCCCAGGTTGTTCGAGATGATGAATATCTGGAGCGCATTCAGGAACCTGAACGCAGCCTCCTGCCCCCCCTTGAGCACGAAGGTGGCGACCGTCCCGCCCTGTTCCATTTGCGCCATCGCGGTTTCGTGCTGCGGATGAGACGGCAGCCCCGGATAGATGACTCTCTCGAGTCGCGCGTGACCTTCGAACGCTTTGGCCACGTTAAGTGCGCTTTCCGCCTGCGCCTTGACACGAAGATCCAGCGTCTCCATGCCCTTAAGCAGCAGCCATGCGGTGAACGGGCTCATGGCACCGCCCGTATGCTTCAGGAAAGGTTCCAGCGTCTTGCGGACATAGTCCCTTGTTCCCAGAACGACACCACCCAGAACCCGTCCCTGACCGTCGATATGCTTGGTCGCGGAGTAGACGACGACGTCTGCCCCGAGTTCCAGCACTCGGCTCAGAACGGGAGTCGAGAACACGTTGTCAACGATCACCGTTGCCCCCACGTCATGTGCGATCGCGGCCACCGCCTTGATGTCGATCACTTCAAGCGTCGGATTGGAAATGCTTTCCAGAAACACGGCCTTGGTATCCGGCCTCACTGCCGCCCGCCACGCGTCCAGGCTGGTGCCGTCCACGAAGGTGACGTCAATGCCGAATCGCTGAAGGACCTCCTCCAGGATATAAAGGCATGATCCGAACAATGCGCGCGCCGAGACCACATGATCGCCCGTCTTCAGCATCGAGGCCAGGGATGCATAGACCGCCGCCATGCCCGAAGCCGTGGCGAACGCGTCTTCGGCGCCTTCGATTGCGGCAATCCGCTCCTCGAACATCCGCACAGTCGGGTTCCCGTAGCGCGAATAGATGAATTCGTCCTCGCCGGCCTCCTCGAATCGTTGGGCAGCCTGTTCTGCACTCTCGTAGACAAAGCCCTGAGTGAGGAAAATCGGTTCGGCGACTTCCCCGTACTGGCTTCGTCGGATTCCTGCATGCACGAGTTGCGTGCGCTTTTTCCAATCTTCGGTAATGGGGACGCCTCCTGTCCAATCCTGTTCCGGACTGCATGAGCGTCAAGGGCGTTAACGTCCCAGACCTCTTTAGCGGAGTCTTTTTCGTGGCCCGCAATCCGGTGAACAAATCGCCACGTGCAGCAGTGCGTACTAGCGCCCAGAAGCGGGGTCAAGGGTGTCATCGGGTGCGGCGGACGCTGGAACTGCACGCCGCGTGAGGCCGGTGCCGATTCGCTGGCTGCGCAGGCGGAATCCTTCCACGGCAAAGGCGAGGACACTCCAATGGACGCGTCCCGGAAGCACGCCCGTCAGGACCCGCCGCCCGGATGCGTTTTGCCGTCCTGAGACGCTGACTCTCAAGCGCAAGGAACGTGATCCGAGCCGACGACGAATTCCCGTAATGCTGCAACCCTGTCCGAGAAGGACGACACGACGCGAATCAAGATTCACGTCGGTCCGTGATGAACCAATGCAATGGTGCTCGCGGTCTACCTGATGCAGTGGTCCGGACACAGGCGTTCACGGTCGGCGCACCCAGTGCCACGACGGCGCCTGATGCCAGTCGACCCGCGTGTGATCGGGGAACCCGTGCTGCGGCAAACGAGAGTTGGAACCGGCCCCCTTGATCTCCACCCAAAATGCACCACCTTGTGCCGAAACGCCCAGCGGCCCAGAAAAGGAAACGGCATGCCCGACCCGATAGATCTCCACTACTGGCCGACCCCGAACGGCTGGAAAGTCACCATAGCCCTGGAAGAGATGGACCTGCCCTACACGCTGCATCTCGTTGACATCGGCAAGGGCGACCAGTTCGATCCGGATTTCCTCAAGCTCTCCCCCAACAATCGCATGCCTGCCATCATCGATCCGGACGGACCTGATGGCCACCCGATCTCGATCTTCGAATCCGGCGCCATCCTGCAATATCTCGGCCGCAAGACGGGAAAGTTCTACGGATCAACCGATCGTGACCGGATCGTCATCGACCAATGGCTGATGTGGCAGATGGGCGGCGTCGGCCCGATGGCGGGCCAAGCGCATCATTTCCTCAAATACGCGCCCGAACGCACACCTCCCCAAGTCCTTCCGTATGCGCAGGATCGCTACAGGAACGAGGTCGGGAGACTCTACAGCGTGCTCAACACCAGGCTTCAGGACAACCAGTTCGTCGCCGGTGACTACTCGATCGCCGACATGGCCATCTGGCCTTGGGCGCAAAACTGGGAAGGGCAGGAACAGGCCATCGACGACAAGCCCCACTTTGCGCGCTGGCTGGACGAGGTGGGAAGCCGTCCTGCTGTCATCAAGGGCAAGGCCGTGGCGGAGGAGGTGCGCAACCGTCAGCAGTCGTCCGAGGAAAAGGAGGCGTCAGACAGGATTCTCTTTGAGCAGAAGGGGTGACATCCTCGGGATCCGCGCCGACGTTTTGGCGCCATCATCCCTGTTCGGTGGCACACGTGAAGGTCCATGCACCACGCCCGGACGTGCCTACTCCGCCTCGTCCGCGTCTTCCTCGACCAAGTAGTGTCGCAGGGTCAGCATCTGGAGCCAGATGAACAGGAACAGCGCGATCGGAAACCCGAACGTCTCGATCTTGACCCAGGCGTCCGTGGACATCGTTCGCCAAACGATCTCGTTGGCCATTGCCAGTCCGGCAAAGAAGCCGGCCAGTCGCCTGGTGAGCTTCATCCAGCCCTCGTCCGTCAAGGGCAGGAACTCTGCCATGGCCCAGGCAAGATACGACCTGCCTTGCAAGAGCCCGATCCCGAGAATGCCGGCAAGAACCCCGTAGACCAGGGTCGTCTTGACCTTGAAGAAGCGCTCGTCGTTCAGCCAGACCGTGAGGCCGCCGAAGATCACCACCATCACGATGGTGAAGACCTGCATCCGGCTCAGGCGGCCTGTCAGCTTCCACAGGATCGCCATCGAGACCAGCAGGATCGGCACGAACAGGCCGGCCGCCACAATGAACCCGGAATACTCCGCGCCTCCGAAGGCGTAGGTGTCATCGCGCATCCACAGATAGGCCACAAAGAACAGCAGCGGCGGGCCCAGTTCGAGCACCTGCTTGACCGCCGGATTCGGCTTGGTTTCGCTCATCTCATCCCTCTGCTGCGCGGGTCATGCCCAAGGTTTCACCAACTTGCCCGACGGCGCGCCCCGGAGGCAAACAGAAACCTCCCGCCCAGGATTCATGGCCGAGGCGCTTGCGCCACGCCGCCCGGCGCCTCCCGTCCCAATGCCCGCCAGCCGATGTCGCGTCGGTACATTCCGCCGGGCCAGTCGATCCTGTCGACAAGCGCGTAGGCCGCATCCCGCGCCTCCTGCAAGCTGGCGCCACGGGCGGTGGCGTTCAGGACACGGCCACCGGCGGAGACGATTCCGTGCTCGGTCCGCGAGGTTCCGGCGTGAAACACCATCTGGCGAGAATCGCCGACGAGACCGTCAAGGCCGGCAATGGGACTGCCCCTCTCATGGTCACCCGGATAGCCCTTGGCGGCCACCACGACCGTCAATGCATGGTCTCCCGCCCAATTGACCTGCGCTTCCGAAAGCCTGCCCTCCGCGGCGGCCTGCATGAGATCGAGGGCCTGCGCGCCGAGCCGCATCATCAGCACCTGGCATTCCGGGTCGCCGAACCTCACGTTGTACTCGACCAGCCGCGGAGCGCCGTTCTCGATCATGAGGCCCGCGTACAGCACGCCCTGACAAGGCGTGCCGCGCCGCACCATCTCCGCAAGTGTCGGGCGGATGATCTCTTCCATCGTGCGGGCAGCGACGGATTCGTTCAGCACAGGCGCAGGCGAATACGCACCCATCCCGCCGGTATTGGGTCCCGTGTCGCCCTCGCCCACCCGCTTGTGATCCTGTGCCGTGCCAACAGGCAAGGCATCCGTCCCGTCACAAAGCACGAAGAACGAAGCCTCCTCGCCTTCCATGAACTCCTCGATCACCACCTCGGCGCCCGCGGCGCCGAATGCGCCGCCGAGCATGTCGTCAACGACCGCTTCCGCTTCCGCCGTGCTCAGGGCGACAATGACTCCCTTGCCGGCCGCCAACCCGTCCGCCTTCACGACGATCGGTGCGCCCCGCTCGCGAATGTACGCCTTGGCCGGGGCTGCCTGCGTGAATCGGGCCCAGGCCGCCGTGGGAACGCCGGCCGCGTCACAGACTTCCTTGGTGAACCGCTTCGAGGCCTCCAGTCGCGCCGCCTCCCGCGACGGGCCGAAGACCTTGAATCCAGCAGCGCGAAAGTCGTCGGCCACCCCGGACGCCAAGGGCGCCTCTGGCCCAACGATCACGAGATCTATCGAATTCGTCTCGGCGCACTCCACCATTTGCGCCCCGTTCTCGATGTCGAGCGAGGCGCATTCGGCAATCGCCGCGATCCCCGCATTGCCCGGCGCGACGATAAGCCGGTCGCATTTCGGGTTCTGCATCACGGCCCAGGCCAGCGCGTGCTCCCGTCCGCCGCCGCCAAGAATGAGAATATTCATGGGCGCTCCGCTTCCCCTTTGTCGGATGGCGTTCTAGGGTCCGGCCCAGGGAAGCACAAGGCGCGCACGGACACGGGCATGGAGCTATTCGAGGCAGTATCCGGCGACAACACGCCCGAATTCACCGTGAGCGAGATTGCGGGCCGCGTGAAGCGCCTCGTTGAATCGGAACTCGGCTGGGTTCGCGTGCGAGGTGAAGTCGGGCGGGTCGTGCTGGCACGGTCCGGACATCTCTATTTCGACCTCAAGGACGACCGCTCGGTGCTCTCGTGCATGACATGGAAGAGCCAGGTGCCAGCACTCGCCATGATGCCCGAAGAGGGCATGGAGGTGATTGCCGAAGGCAAGATGACCGCCTCCGGGTTCCAGTCGAGATTCAGCCTGAACGCCGAGCGAATCGTCGTGGCCGGCGAGGGCGCGCTGATGGCGATGCTTGAAAGGCGCAAGAAGAAGCTCGCGGCAGAGGGCCTGTTCGACGAGGCGCGCAAGAAGCCTCTGCCATATCTGCCGAACGTCATAGGAGTCATCACGTCGCCGCACGGGGTCGTGATTCGGGACATCCTGCACAGGCTCCGCGAACGGTTCCCGAGGGAAGTCGTCATCTGGCCCGTTGCCGTGCAGGGTGACGCCTGCGCGCCTGAAGTGTCGCGGGCCATTGCCGGATTCAATGCGCTGCCGCATTGCGGGTCGCCGCCCCGCCCTGACCTCTTGATCGTCGCGCGCGGCGGCGGTTCGATCGAGGATCTCTGGGGCTTCAACGAAGAGGTTGTGGCACGCGCGGCGGCGGCATCGGAAATCCCGCTGGTCTCTGCCGTCGGTCACGAAACCGACACCACGCTCATTGACCTTGCCGCCGACCGCCGTGCGCCCACGCCGACGGCAGCAGCGGAGATCTCGGTGCCGGTCCGTTCGGATCTGCTCGCGGACCTGGCCGGCAGAGAGGCACGGCTCTCGCGCAGCATGGCACGCAGCGTTGACATGTTGCGCCAGCGGATCACGGCGCTTGCACGCCATTTGCCGCAACCTGATGGCCTCCTCGCCGACCCGAACCAGCGGCTCGACCGGGCAAGCGAATCCCTGCCAAAGGGGCTCCGCCATCTGGTGGACCGCAAGCGAGGCGACCTCGGCGGCGCGGCGGCGGGCCTTCGGCCAACGCTCTTCAGATCCAGGCTGGGCCGCGAAAGCCAGTTGCTTGACCATCGAACGAAAAGCCTTGCAAAGGGCCTCGGGCACGCCGTCGAGCGCAAGAACGAACGCTTGTCTGCAATGGTCGCCCGTCTCCGTGTCCGGCAGGTTCAGGCGCAGATCCGGCAGGAAAGGAGAGACCTTGACCGGATCAGCAGGAGGATGGCGACGGCGATCAAGGCTAGGCTGGCCAGGCTCGACGGCCGTCTTCATGCACTGGACCGGACGCGGACCAGTCTTGGCTACAAGGCGACGCTGGCACGTGGCTACGCGATCATTCGAAGCGGCAAGTCCGTGCTGACGAAGGCGGAAGAGGCCCGCCGCGCACGGTCGCTGGAAATCGAGTTCCAGGATGGCCGGCTTGCGGTAGGGCGCACGAAAGGCGATGCAAGGAAGTTGGGAGCGACCCGGGCAAGGACAGATCGCAACAGGCAATCCTGACCATCGTCACGATCCAGCTTTCATATTGGACCTTCCGGGATTAGGTCGTGGGCATGGCGTTTTTTTCAAAGCTGAAGGAACGGCTCTTCAGGTCGTCCTCGAAACTTGACGAAGGTCTCGACGCGATCGTCGAGGACGGCGGCGGCGGGCCTCCTAGCGCGGTCGCGGAGAAACCGTCACCAACGGAATCCGCCGGCACGACAGCTCAGGCACCGAAGATCGAATCACGGGGCCAGCAAGGCACGGACGGCACGGAATCCGTGGATCGAACGCCGGGTCGTGGCACTTCAAGACCGGTGGCCCGGCGCGCCTTGGATGACGACATGCTCGAGCAAATCGAGGAATTGCTCATAGCGTCAGACATGGGCGTCGAGACGGCGGTGCGTGTCGCAGCCAACATCGCGGAAGGACGAATCGGGCGGAAGTTGTCCACGGCCGAGCTGAAGGAATTGCTGGCCGACGAAATCGCCCGCATCATGGAGACGGTGGCAAGCCCGATGCCAATTTTCCCGAAGCGGCCACAGGTCGTGCTGGTGGCTGGCGTCAACGGTTCGGGCAAGACCACGACCATCGGCAAGCTCGCCTCCCAGTTCCGTGACGCCAAGAAGTCCGTGGTGATCGCCGCGTGCGACACCTTTCGGGCGGCGGCCGTCGAGCAACTGCAGATTTGGGGCCGGCGCGCCGGCGTCCCCGTTCTGACTGCGCAGGATGGTTCGGATCCGGCAAGCCTGGCGTTTGAAGCCATGGCGCAAGCCGAATCGGAACAGGCGGACATTCTCATGATTGACACGGCGGGCCGGCTCCAGAACCGGAACGACCTGATGGAGGAGCTTGCCAAGATCGTTCGCGTCATCAGGAAGCGGGATCCGGAGGCGCCGCACAACACGCTCCTGGTGCTTGATGCCACGACCGGACAGAACGCACTGTCCCAGGTCGAGACATTTCGCGATGTTGCGGATGTCTCCGGTCTTGTCATGACGAAGCTTGACGGCACCGCGAAGGGCGGCGTGCTGGTCGCGCTGGCCGACCGGTTTGGCCTGCCGATTCACGCGATCGGGGTCGGCGAACAGATCGACGACCTGGCGCCCTTCGATCCGCGGGAATTCGCCGCGGCCCTGACCGGGATCGAAGCTTGACGACTTCGCATGTGCAGGATCGCATGGCGGCGGAAATGCGACTGTGCCCGCAACGATGAGCGAGTGGCTGATCTCCATTGAGGGAACGGAAGCCGGCCGAACGGCAGCACTCGTTCTGGCATTGCAAGCCGCGTTCCTTCACGCCCTGTTCGGAGCCCTTCAGAAGACCCGTTCCGATCCATGGACAATCCGGGCTGCGATTGATGGCTGTTACGGCCTGATCGCACTGCCGGTCGCGCTCTTTCTCGTTCCCACGCCCGAGCCCGGACTTTGGCCGCTCTTCGGCATCGCATGGGTGCTGCACACCGGCTACAAGATCGCTCAAGCAAGCGCCTACTCTGTCGGTGCCTACACGGTGGTCTACCCGGTCGTTCGGGGATCGGGCCCGGCATTCACGGTCGTTGGGGCAGGCATCCTGTTCAACGAACACTTCACGTCGGTCCAATGGCTTGGCGTCGCCTGCCTCACACTGGGGATCCTTGGCCTTGCGGCCTATAACCTTCGTCACACCGTGGTCGACCGGTCAAGGTTGCCGCTCGCGCTCGGCCTTGCGTTGATGACTGGTGGCATCGTTGCGCTCTACACGACCTGGGATGCCTACGTCATCCGAGCCACAGCAAACCCGTTCACGTTCCTGGCGTGGTTCTTCCTGATCGACTCGGTTGCCTTTCCGGTCGGGTGCCTCTTGTGGCGTCACGGGCGGTTGCCACGGCCATTCACGCCGGTGCTGCGCCTGGGGATTCTCGGGGCGCTCGTGGCCTACTTCTCCTTTGGCGGCATCATGCTGGCAACGCGGCTTGACAAGGTCGGCGAGGCAGCGGTGCTCAGGGAAACCTCCGTGGTGTTTGCCGCCCTCTTCGGCTGGCTGATGCTTGGAGAAAAGGTGGGGCCCCGGCGACTCGCCTTGATGACCTTGATCGCCGCGGGCGCAGTGATCGTGGAACTGGGAAACTGACCATCTGGCGCACGGGGTTGCGAAGAGACATTGGCTCGCATAGATACCGCACACTCGCAAGCAGGGCCGCATTCGCCATGGACAACGTCGTTCTCATCGTTCACCTGATTCTCGCTCTCTGCCTCATCGGCGTCGTGCTCCTGCAGCGCTCGGAAGGCGGCGGTCTTGGCCTGGGTGGCGGAGGTGGCGGCGGGCTTGTGACATCGCGCGGCGCGGCGACGGCGCTCGGCAAGGTGACCTGGGCTTTCGCAATTGCGTTCATAATCACCTCGCTTACGCTGACGATCATCGCCGCTCAGAACTCGGCAAGCGGCTCCGTGCTGGACCGTCTTGGCATTGCAACGCCTGAGTCGGGCGTTGAACCGAGCGAGGTCCCGGATGCCGATTCGCTGCTGCCACCCGTTGGCGATGGCAGCTCCGGCGGCAACCTCCTGCCCCGCGCGGACGAGTAGCGAACCCCGCAGACTCCTTGGTAGCGGAACACGGCCATTCAACGGGCGGAACGGCGGTCGACCCAGCGTACCGCCGCCCGACCGGCGCATTGCAATGGCATCTGCGGTCCGGCCTGCGGAATCTCGACGTCTCGACGATCAAGAAGGTGCCCAACATCCTGGAATCGCGTGACTCCCCGTCTTGGCGAAGCAGCCTTGGCTGGCGCAGTCGGGGCGAAATTCCACAAGACCTCGACCATCTGGTGAAATTTTCTCAAGATATTGCGGGTGACCCACTTGGCAAGCCGCCGCAAATCCATTAACGGTGTAGCCCCGTGATGCCGCGCAATTCGAAGGACGAATCGGGCGGCCAGGAGCGGTCACGGGGAGTATCCGACAATATGGCGAGGTTCGTCTTTGTCACCGGTGGCGTTGTGTCGTCGCTTGGAAAGGGACTTGCGTCCGCTGCGCTGGGTGCGCTGCTTCAGGCACGCGGATACACGGTTCGACTGAGAAAACTCGACCCCTACCTGAACGTCGATCCCGGAACGATGAGTCCGTTCGAGCACGGCGAGGTCTTCGTCACCGACGACGGCGCCGAGACGGACCTTGATCTCGGCCACTACGAGCGCTTCACCGGCGTTCACGCCCGTGGCACTGATTCCGTCTCCTCCGGCCGCATCTATTCAAACGTCCTGGAGAAGGAACGGCGCGGCGACTACCTCGGAAAGACCATTCAGGTGATTCCGCACGTCACAGACGAGATCAAGGACTTCATCAGCATCGGGGATGACGAGACGGATTTCATGCTTTGCGAGATCGGCGGCACCGTCGGCGACATCGAGGGGCTGCCCTTCTTCGAGGCGATTCGCCAGTTCGCGCAGGACAGGGATCGCGATGAATGCATCTTCATGCACCTGACCTTGCTGCCTTACATCGCCGCGACAGGCGAGTTGAAGACCAAGCCCACGCAGCACAGCGTCAAGGAGCTCCGTGCGATCGGGCTTCAGCCCGATGTTCTTGTCTGCCGCTCGAAAATGGAAATTCCGGAAAAGGAACGTGCAAAGATCGCCCTCTTCTGCAATGTCCGCCCCGAAGCCGTGATACCCGCCTACGACCTCGCGTCGATCTACGAGGCGCCGCTTGCCTATCACGAGTTCGGCCTGGACCAAGCGGTCCTCGATGCATTCCGAATCGCGCCGGCACCCACGCCCAAACTGGATCGCTGGCATGACGTGAAGGATCGGCTCGACAACGCGGAAGGTGAAGTCAAGGTCGCGATCGTCGGGAAGTACACGACGCTCGAAGACGCCTACAAGTCCATCGCCGAGGCGCTGACCCATGGCGGCATGGCCAACCGCACGCGCGTGAACGCAAGCTGGATCGATTCGGAAGTGTTTGAAAGCGAGGAGCCAGCCGCCCATCTCGAAGGCTTTCATGCGATCCTTGTCCCCGGAGGCTTCGGGGAACGCGGAACCGAAGGCATGATTCGGGCGACCCGGTACGCGCGAGAGAAGAAGGTTCCATATTTCGGCATTTGCCTGGGAATGCAGATGGCGGTCATCGAGGCGGCGCGCAATCTTGCCGGCATTGCCAAGGCGGGATCCGAGGAATTCGACCACGAAGCCGGCAAGAAGCGATTCGAGCCTGTCGTCTATCACCTGAAGGAGTGGGTTCAGGGCAACCACGTATCAAGGCGCAAGATCAGCGACGACAAGGGCGGCACGATGCGCCTGGGCGCCTACACGGCGCTTCTCCAGGAAGGTTCGCGAGTCGCGGAAATCTACGGAAACACGACGATCGAGGAGCGTCACCGGCACCGCTACGAAATCGATACAAGATTTCGAGACAGGCTCGAAGAGACGGGCCTCGGTTTCTCTGGAATGAGTCCTGACGGACGGTTGCCCGAGACCGTCGAGATCGCCGATCACCCGTGGTTCGTCTGCGTGCAGTTTCACCCGGAACTGAAGTCCAAGCCGTTCGAGCCGCATCCGCTGTTCGCGGACTTCATCCGAGCCGCCGTGGAAACAAGCAGGCTTGTGTAACGGACACGCGCCGGCCCCGCGCCTCTCGCAACCTATGATGGCGAGGTATATGGTGGGAAAATGTTTGGTGACCTTCTCCGCCGCATGACGGCACCTGAACCTGACAAGCTGTCCGGTGACGATTCCCGGCTGGCGCTGGCGGCGCTGCTTGTCCGAGTCGCACGTGCAGACGGGAGTTACGACGAATCCGAGAAGTCGCACATCAACAAGGTGCTGGCTCGACAATTTGACCTGACGCCCTTCGAAGTCGCGGGCATCCGCAGGGATGCCGAGACGCTCGAATCGGAGGCCCCGGACACGGTGCGTTTCACCCGCGCCATCAAGGCGGCAGTGCCGCACGAGGATCGCGAACAGATCATGGAGTCTCTTTGGGAGATCGCTCTCGCGGACGGTTCACGAGACCATGAGGAAGATGCATTGATGCGCCTCGTTGCCCCCATGCTTGGGATCAATGACCGCGACAGCGCCCTCGCCCGCCAGCGTGCCGCGAAGAAGGGATGATCGCCAGCCTGCCGATGTATGACCGGCCGGAGACCGAAAGTGCGCACAACCGGCTCTGGGAGAACTTTCGGGATGGCTGGCCGGGCGCGCCGGCTGACCTGACACGCGGCGGGAATCCGTGGCACCATTGGAAACATTCCGAACTCCTGCTTTCCCAGACATGCGGTCTGCCCTACAGGGCACGACTGCACGGAACCGTGCAGCTGGTCGGCACCCCGGTGCATGACCTTCCGTGCCCGGAAGGTCGCTACTTCAGCACCATCATTGCGCGAGCGGATGACACCCGGACGACGCTGCTCGAGTTCGCCGAGGCGCGTCCTGCGGTCAATGATCCGCTTTCCCAGTCGGGATGGGCTGCCCTCGACGCCAAGGCCAGGGACAACGGCTTCCGCTTTTCCAAGCCGGTCATCACCGGCTCTCACGCCGCGAGCGCCCATGCGGTCGCAAATGGCGTTGCCGAAATTGCCGCCATTGATGCCGTGTCTTGGAAATACATCAGTAAATTTGACGGATTGGAAGCTGTTCTTAAAGTTCTTGATCACACGCCTCCGACGCCAGCCCTGCCTTACATCACCGCCAACGCACAGGACGCGCGCAAGGTCTTCGACACGCTTCGCAACGCGATCCAGAATCTGGAGGACGTCGACAAGAGCTTGCTCTGTCTCAAGGATCTCGCCCGGGTACGAGCGGAAGACTACCTTGAATTGCCAATGCCGGCTGCGCTGTCGTTCACCTCGAGCCGCAGGCACCCGTCCTGATGTGCGGAGCCGACTTTTTCGTGGTCAGGGGTCCGGGGTTGAGGCACATTCTGCATCGGGCGCAATTGAAATGCGGCGGGGCGAATTGAACAAGGAGAGCTGCTGTACGCCAGCGCGAGATGGCCGGAGTGGCGAATGGCACGCCGCGACCCCGAAACACGGGATTGACCGGCATGCCATGCACGCTTGCCGCGCAATTCCGGGTGGTGACGCACTTCTTGGAACTGACCGGCCATTGATTCCGGTCGACGAGGAAGGTCCGGCACGACGCAAGCGCGTGTCCGGGTTTCGCGTGATGGAAACTGCTGTCACGAACGAGATGTTTGCGGCCTTTGTCGAGGAATCCGGGTTTGAGACCGAGGCCGAACGGTTTGGTTGGTCCTTCGTTTTCCACAAAAGCGTTGCGGAATCCGTCACCGAGGCACGGGCCGTGCTTGGTCATGAATGGTGGCGCAGGATCGATGGCGCTTCATGGCGGTTGATCAACGGCCCCGGCTCGGAAGACGCCTGGCATCCCGATCATCCCGCGGTTCATGTGTCCTGGAACGATGCGCGAGCCTACGCGGCATGGGCGGGCGGGCGCCTCCCCACCGAAATCGAATGGGAACACGCGGCGCGAGGCGGGCTGGGCGATGCGACGTTTCCGTGGGGCAACGCGGAACCTGACGATTCCCGCTTCTTCCCTTGCAACATATGGCAGGGCAGATTCCCGCATGAAAATGCCTGCGCTGACGGATACGCAACCACGGCGCCGGCAAAGTCCTT
>VYCX01000160.1:611-4752 GCA_009843725.1 Boseongicola sp. SB0675_bin_26 | reverse complement strand
TCGCGTCGAATGGCTACGGCCTCTACAACAGGTGCGGCAACGAACGGGAATGGACGGCAGACCCGCTCAAGCTCCGCTCGTTGTCAAAGCGGGCAAAGGCCCATCATGCCAATCTGCCGAGGTCCAAGGTCCTGAAGGGCGGCTCTTTCCTGTGTCACAAGAGCTACTGCTTTCGCTATCGGATTGCGGCGCGCACCGGCACGACTGCAGACACGACTACATCGCATCAAGGATTCAGGCTGGTTTTCGACGAGAGACAACATGGATGAGCCGGGGACCGTGAACCGGCGACCGATGCATTCACCGAAATCCGCCAGCCTGGGCTGCCCAGAATCAAGTGCCGCCTCGGTTCCTGTGCGACTTCCTGCACCCTCAGGCGCCCGCAATCCGACGGGGCGGCCGAGACAGCAAGGACGAGGCCGCATCGGCCAACCCCGGTTCGGAAGAGCCAGACCCGGCAACCGGCAAGCGCGGAGGCACGTCTCATGAAAATGGACTTGTTGTCGCCACGCAACTGCTCCCCGCCCTGCCGAGGTTCTCCGGCGCACTTGAAAATCGTTTCAAACAGCGTGAAGCGAAAGCCGACCTTCACAAAATACAGCTATGCCAAAGTGATGAACGCTTCACGACGGCAGCCGGTCGTTTCATGGCCTTGGCGGAGGAGAGCGACCTTGAATTCCTTGCCAGGAACCCAAACGCAGGTCGGGATTCCATCCGCAAGGGCGCTGGCGCTGGTCGCGCGGCATGCACATTCCGTCACGCAGGCCTGCCTGGGCCCGTGTTGAGACCCGCGCACAGGACGGCCCCGGGTCCGACGCATCTGCCATAACATGGCTCGGCCTGCCGATGCCCAGGAACCTGAGGACGAGCCGGAAGCGGACGGCATGACCGGGCGAAATCATGGCACTTCCGAGAACGTCTCCTGACCAATCAACGACCTGCGGGCGTTCGATGAACACCGATTCAGGACCAACCGCCCCATCGGGCCATCGGCAACGTCCAGTGTCGATGCCAACGGCTCCCCATCCGTCGTTCCATCACTGGAGCCGCCAACATTCGCTTGCGGAGCTTCCGCAGCGCCTTGGGGTCCGCAGCCGACGGGATGCGCCCTTAAATTGCACGGAGGCAGATCGAGTACGCTACAGTGCGCCCTCGGCACGCAGCTTCTCGTGCTTGGCCTGATCCCACCACCAGTAGTTGATGCCCCTGTTGTAGCGCGGCTTGATCTCCGGCCGCCCGAACACGTCCCAATAGGCAATCCAGTGCGCCCCCTTGTACCAGTTTGGCACCCAGATCATGCGGTCCCGCAGAACCCTGTCGAGCGCCTTGACGCGCACCTCCATCTCGGCCCGGGTTCCGGCACCGATGATCTCGTCGATCAAGGCGTCGACAACCGGGTCGGCCAATCCTGTCAAGTTGGCCGTTCCCGGAGTATTGGCGCTCTCGCTCGAAAACAGGATTTTCAGTTCAAGCGACGGGCTGAGCGGCAAGATGTAACGGGCGACGTAGACGTCGTATTCGAAGTCTTCCTGTCTCTGTTCCAGTTCCGCACTGTCGATCAGCTCGAAGCTCGCATCAATGCCAAGAAGCTTCAGGTTCTCCGCGAAGGGCAGGACAATGCGCTCGAAGGCTGGACCGTCGTCGATGAACTCGATGCTAAGGACCTCGCCATCGGCGTTGCGTCGCAGGCCGTCATCGCCGATTGTCCACCCGGCCTCTTCAAGAAGGGCGTTTGCCGCCCGGACAAGCCGACGGTCCGTCTTGCTCTTTGTGCTGACCGGCGGCACAAAGGCCGGTTCGGTAAAGACGGTCTCCGGCAGCTGGTCTCGATAGGGGTCAAGCACGGCGAGCTCCTCGCCTTCCAGCATGCCCTCCGCCTGCATCGGCGCGTTTTCCCAGAAGCTGTCGAGCCGAGCATAGGATCCGTAGAAAAGGGTCTCGTTCGACCATTCGAAGTTGAACATCATCCCGATGGCCTCACGCACTCTCCGGTCCTGAAACTTGGGAAGTCGCATGTTGAACCAGAAGCCCTGCGCGCCGGAGGGCCGGCCATCATCAAGCACCTCGCGCTTCACCCAGCCCTTCTCCAGCGCCGGAAAGTCATAGGCTGTCGCCCAGAGGGCGGAGAAGAACTCTTCGTGAAACAGGTAAACGCCTGCCTTCAATGCCTCGAACGCTGCAGTGTTGTCGGCAAAGTATTCGTAACGGAAACAGTCGAAGTTGTACGCGCCCACGTTCACGGGCAGTTCGGCGGCCCAATAGTCGGGATTGCGGCAATAGACGATCTGGCGACCGGCATCGACCTTGTCGACAAGGTAGGGTCCCGAGCCGAGGGGAGGCTCCAGCGTCGATCGCGTGAAATCCACGGTCTGATAGTAGTGTTCCGGCAGCACGGGCATCTGGCCAACCTCGGATATCAGGTCCCGCGTCGCGACGCCTTCCGCGAACTCGACCCGAACCTCGCGTTCAGAAACCGCCTCGACACTGGCCACGTCCTCAAGCGCGATCCTGTAGTTGGGGCTGCCATCGGTCTTCAGCGTCCTGATCGTCCAGACGACGTCCGATGCCGTTACCGGCTTTCCGTCGGCGAAGACCGCGTGGTCACGCAAGGTGAACACGACCCAGGACCTGTCCTCGGGGAATTCCAGCCTTTCGGCAAGCAGACCGTAGACCGCGTCGGCCTCGTCATAGGCGCGCACCAGAAGCGAGTCATAGATCAGTCCCAGGCCCTGCGCCGGTTCGCCGGCGAGTATGAACTGGTTCAGGCTGTCGAAGGTCTGGCTTGCCAGGAAACCCCGAAAGCTCATCGTGCCCCCCTTTGGCGCATCCGGGTTCACGTAGTCGAAATGCGGGAAGTCCGGAGGGTACTTGAGTTCGCCAAAGGCCGAAATGCCATGGCTCGTGATCGTGTCCTGATGACCTTCGGCAAATGCCGCGCCTGTCAGGCCGAGAAACATGAAGAATGTGGCTGACCGCATCGAAAGCTCCCTTGCGAATCGGTCCTGCGGCCGATTTGCCCGCCTCGCATTGGCCGCATCCGATTGTCGACTGCGGCGGACACATCGGCCACTTGTGCATTTCAATACATGCGGATTAGCTTCGCGACAATGACTCGCTTGTTCACAGACAATAACCGTCCCGTTCATCTAGGCCCCTATCCGCTGGAGCGCCTTCGCCGGTCCGAGGTGGCTGATGTCGCGCAGCTGCCCCGTCCCGAGCCGCTGGCATTCCGGAGACCCGACGCCCCGGAATGCATCGTGAACGCAATGGCGGAATACCAGGCGATGATGGACGCGATCAGGGACGGCCTCGTCAACAAGGCTGTTGCCGAGTGTCCGGCCGACCCGGCGGAAAGGGCCCGCCACCTCAAGTCCTTCGGGTACTTCTCGGACGCCGCGATGGTTGGTGTCTGCCGCCTGCCCGCCGACGCTCACCTGGAAGAGCCTTGGAGGAACCCTGACATTGACCGGTTGGCCAATGACCTGAAGACACGCCAGACAAAGACGCTTGCGAGCGGCATCGACATGATCATGGCGGATCTGAAGGAGTCGATGGAAGCCCCGCCGTCGACCATTGCCGGTCACACCCATGCGGTGGTCTTCCTCAATGCACGGCCGCGACCGATCAGGGACGGCGAACCGGGAACGGAGTGGCTTGAAGGGGCCGAAGACCATGCCGCCTGCCTTCGCGCATCGGAAACCGCGGTTGTTCTGGCAAACTACATTCGCCTGCTCGGCCATGCCGCGAAGGCGCACAGCGCGCCCTCCTCGGACGTCGACCTGAACAGGCTGGCCGTCGAGGCCGGGCTTGCGATCGCAAGGCAAGGCGTTCTGCGCAATCCGTTCCTCGGCGACAGGTTCGGCCTCGCTGCGCTGACCACCACTTTCGAGATGACGCCCGACCTGCCGCTTGCGACGAAGCAGCCGCTGATCGGCACACGTGGCCCTGCCTGGTGGTCAGGCTACCGAACCGCGAAAAACGCGTTCAACAAGGACCCCTTCAGGCGCCGCAACTTTGTCGACGGCCCGCACCCGTTTGAAACCCTGAAGCGCGTCGACGACCCTACGACCTTCATCGACGAACCGCGTGTACCCCGCGTGCCGAAACGAACCGACATGTTCGCGCGCGCCCAGTTCGGCGA
>VYCX01000160.1:0-601 GCA_009843725.1 Boseongicola sp. SB0675_bin_26 | reverse complement strand
GTGCAAGACGGCGCAAAGAACGGGCACTACGCACGGAAGGCGCCGACGGCATCGGCGCAGAGACGCATGCTTGGGGCCTTCGTGCTCCTGCAGGACGGCACTCCCGATGCCGGCAGGCGCCCGTCGGACGCCGAGCGCAACGCCGCGAACGTGAAGGCGGCCAGCTACTTCCTGGGCGTCGATGCAGTGGGGATCAGCCGCTGCCCGGACTGGACGTGGTACAGCCATGACGCGACGGGCGCTCGCATCGAGCCGCCCCACGATCAGGCGATCAGCATGATCATAGACCAGGGCTACGAAACCATGGAGGGGGCCAGCGGAGACGACTGGATCAGCGTCGCACAGTCGATGCGGGCCTATCTCAGGTTTTCCCTTTTGGGAGGCGTCGTTGCAAAGCACATCAGAAGCCTTGGCTACGGGGCCAAGGCGCACACCGTCCTTGATGGAGAAGTCGTCCAGCCACCGCTTTTGTTGCTGTCGGGCCTCGGCGAGGTGAGCCGCATCGGGGAAGTGATCCTGAATCCCTTCCTCGGCCCTCGCCTCAAGTCGGGCGTCGTGACCACGGACATGCCGCTCGCCCATGACAAGCCAATTGACTTCG
>VYCX01000481.1 GCA_009843725.1 Boseongicola sp. SB0675_bin_26 | reverse complement strand
CTGCAACAGCGCTATATTGCCGACTTCCGGGATTCCTCGACATAGATCTCTCGAAGCCGGGTCGCGACCGGACCGGGCTTTCCGTCACCAATCCTTGCGCCGTCGATTTCGATGACCGGCATCACGAACGTTGATGCTGAGGTAATGAATGCCTCGTCCGCCTCCTTGGCCTCGTCCACGGTGAACGGTCGCTCCTCGACCTTCATCTGCGCCTCGCGCGCAAACGCCAGCACGGCCTTCCTGGTGATGCCGTGCAGGATCTTTTCCGACAGATCACGCGTGATGATCCTGCCCTCCCGGACAATGCAGGCATTGTTCGAGGTGCCTTCGGTCACGACGCCGTCCTCGACCATCCAGGCATCGTCCTTTCCCTGATCCTTCGCCATCTTCTTGCCAAGAACGGGATAGAGAAGCTGGACCGTCTTGATGTCGCGGCGTGCCCAGCGGAGATCGTCGATCGTGATCACGCTAATGCCCGTCTTCGCGGCCGGGTTGCCGACGACGTTCTTGGTCTGCGTGAACGCCAGCACCGTGGGCGGCACGAGTTCGGGTACGGGGCAGTCGAAGTCCCGATCCCTGTCCGCGCCACGAGTGATCTGGAGATAGACCATGCCTTCGGTCAGCGCGTTCCTCCGAACCAGTTCACGGAAGACTTCGGCCAGTTCCTCTCCGGAGACCGGCGAGGCCATTTCGATTTCGCCCAGGGATCTCTCAAGCCGCGCGGCGTGTCCGGCGAAGTCGATCAGCTTGCCGTCCAGCACGCTGGTCACTTCGTAGACGCCGTCAGCAAAGAGAAACCCTCGGTCGAATACCGACACGCGAGCCTCCTCTTCAGGAACGTATTCTCCATTGATGTACACGATGCGGCTCATCGCTCACCCCCATAGTTCAGGCCGCGGCGGATGCACGCGTCCGCCTTCGTATTCCAGCGCATGGTCGCGGTCTTCGGCCAGAAGGAGCGGCCCGTCAAGGTCAACCACCGTCGCACCTTGCGCGAGGAGGATTGCCGGCGCCATGGCAAGCGACGTGCCGACCATGCATCCAGCCATGATGTCGTGACCTTGCTCCCTTGCGGCATCCCTGAGTGCCAACGCCTCCGTCAGGCCGCCGGTCTTGTCGAGCTTGATGTTCACTGCATCATACTTGCCCATGAGCGCAGGCAAGGTCGCCCTGTCATGAACCGACTCGTCAGCGCAGACCGGCAGCGGCCGCTCGATCTCGGCGAGCATTCCATCATTGCCGGCGGGCAAGGGCTGTTCAACGAGCTGGACGCCGAGCCGCACCAGGTGCCACGCAATTTCCGAATACAATTCGGCACTCCATCCCTCGTTCGCATCGACGATGAGCCGCGTCTCGGGAGCGCCACGCCGAACGGCTTCAAGTCGGGACATGTCCTCCTCGCCACCGAGCTTCACCTTCAGCAGCGGACGCCCGGCGTGCCTTCGAGCGGACGCCTCCATCCTCTCGGGAGTGTCGAGCGACAGCGTAAACGCGGTGACCACGGGGCCTGGCCTCTCGATCCCTGCCAGCCGCCATGCCCGCTCTCCTGCCTGCTTTGCCGCAAGATCCCAAAGCGCGCAGTCAACGGCATTTCGCGCCGCGCCGGCCGGCAGCGTTTCCTGGAGCCCCTCGCGGGTCAGTTCAGACGGCAGACCCATGACCTGATCCGCAACCGACTCCATGGATTCGCCGTAGCGGGCATAGGGAACGCACTCGCCCCAACCGATCCTCCCATCCTCCTCGACGCAGACGGTCAGAACCTCGGCGACATCACGTGATCCGCGCGAGATCGCAAATGTCTCGGCCAGACGAAACGTCTCGGGATTCGCGCGTATCTCCATTCAATCGGATCTTTCCCGCATCTCGCTTCTGAGAAATGCGCACAGAACTTTCTGCCGGATGATCAATCCCAATGCGTGGCTTGGCCCGTCATGATCACCGCCGAACATCGACCTGCACAGCCATCCGACAGCTTCAGATCGCCTCCAGCGCGTCCACAAGGCGACCGGCTCCGTGCCGGAAGGGATCCACCGTCGGCAGACCCATCCGCTTCTCGATCTCCTCGCAAGAGCGCACGGCCTCATCATCGTCCAGCGCACTCGTATTCATCGAAATCCCGCAGATCCTCACGTCCGGGTTTGCGACCCGCGCAACTGGAAGCGCCACGTCGCGAAGTTCTTCGAGCGTCGGCAGTCCGTAATGCGGCAGGCCTCGCATATGTGTCCGGGTCGGTTCATGGGCCAGTATGATGGCATCCGGCTGCCCGCCATGAATCAGTGCCATCGTCACGCCGGAATAGGAAACATGGAAAAGGCTGCCTTGTCCCTCGATGTGATCCCAGTGATCGGAATCGTTGTCCGGCGTCAGGCATTCGATCGCGCCCGCCATGAAGTCCGCGACAACGGCGTCAAGAGGCACGCCGTTCCCCGTGATCAGGATTCCTGTCTGGCCGGTTGGCCGAAAGGTCGACTTGCTTCCTCTCGTCCTCATTTCGCGGTCCATGGCGAGGCCCGTGTACATCTTGCCAATGGAACAGTCCGTGCCGATCGCCAGGCAACGTTTGCCCGCACGCCTCTTTCCGTTTGCAATTGGATAGGCGGCGGTCGGGACCCGCACGTCGTGGAGCGTTCGATCGTTCCGCTGGGCAGTCTCCCTCAGGATGTCCTGATCGCGCAGCAGGTTGTGCTGGCCGTTTGCCAGGTCGAATCCGATTTCCAGAGCCTCCTTCAGAACATCGAGCCAGGATTCAGGGATGACCCCGCCCCGGTTCGCCACGCCGACGACCAATGTGCGTGCGCCCTTTTCCCAAGCGTCGTTCAAGCCCAGATCAGGCGCACCGACATCGGCCTTGCAGCCGTCCAGCCGCAACTGTCCGACGACATGCTCAGGCCGCCAGTCGGCTATGCCCTGCGCGACCTTTGCGGCGAGCTGGTCAGGCGCATCGCCAAGAAAAAGCAGATATGGCTTGCGAATCATGGCATCCTCCCATGCCTCGCGATTCTAGGCGTCCGCTGAAGAAATTCATGCGATTTACAGTCAAATATTTTATGTTTGGCGAATTATCTTCTTCGATTGGATCAATTTTTCGATGAAAATTGCTCAGCGAGAATGCCGCAGCGCAACAGGTTTGCATGCTGCGGCGCAACATACTATTCAGG
>VYCX01000342.1 GCA_009843725.1 Boseongicola sp. SB0675_bin_26 | reverse complement strand
GGCTGAGCGAATCGCATGGAAACGACACCGGAGTCAAGTGTGTGTCGTTGATAGGAGCGCGTGCCTGGCTCGACCGGATCATGGCCGGTCGCATTCCCCGGCCAGGCCGTCTCGGCCTGACGCCGATGCTGGCGCCGTCCGGTCGCCTTGCCGGAGACTTCACCGTTTCCTGCCTGGCCGGGAACGAGTACCAGCTGACCGCAAGCTACGGCAGCCAGGATTTCCATCTTCGCTGGTTCAGGAAGCACGTATCGGAAGCGGACGAGGTGACCGTTCGGAACATCTCCGATGCGCGGACCGGCTTTCAGATTGCCGGTCCGGAGGCGCGCGACCTTCTGGCGCGCGCTTGCAGGGCCGACGTGTCGAACGAGGCGTTTCCGTTCCTCGCTGTGCGGAACCTCACACTGGGAATGGCCGACTGCATCGTGCAACGTGTGAGCTATACCGGGGATCTTGGCTACGAAATCTATTGCGACCTGACCTCGCAGCGGCATCTGTGGCAGGTGCTAAGCGAGGCCGGCCGCGAATTCGGACTCCGTCCTTTCGGGATGCGGGCGATGATGTCGCTCCGGCTTGATCGCTTCTTCGGATCCTGGCAGCGGGAATATTCGCAGGACTACACTGCCGCCGAAACCGGGCTCGACAGGTTCATCGCGTTCGGCAAGAACCGCGATTTCATCGGACGTGCGGCCGCCGAACGCGAACGCGACGCCGGTCCCGCACGGCGCCTTTGCGCCTTCGAGGTCGATGCGGACGACGCAGATGTCGTTGCATGGGAGCCGATCTGGCATCAGGACAGCGTGGTCGGCTTTTGCACGTCAGGCGGGTATTCGCATTGGCAGGACCGGTCGTTTGCCTTTGGCCTTGTTCCGGTTGAACTGGCGTCGGACGATCTGGAATTCGAAATCGAGATTCTGGGAGAACGTCGTGGAGCAAGGCGTCTCGCATGGCCGCATTTTGATCCCGAGGGCCGGCGAATGCGGGCATGACGGTACGTGAACGTCACGTCACGGCTGGCCGGCTGACCGGAAGCTGAGCGACAAAGGAAATTTCGCCGAAACAGCAACTCATTGAAATTCAGTGAGAAAAGCCGTGACAGGCTGCGTTGCGGGCAATCCCGCTTGCCTTGGCCGTCCAATTGCCATACCTGCCCCCGCAGTCTGAAATGACAACAGTCTGAAATGACAACAGGGAGGAATTGATGAGATCGTTCAAGAATCTGCTTTGCGGAACCGCGATGTGCGCCGCAGGGGCGGCCCATGCCGTGGACCTCGAAGTCACGCACTGGTGGACCAGCGGCGGCGAAGCCGCGGCTGTTGCCGAGTTTGCCAAGGCGTTCAACGAAAGGACCGAACACACCTGGGTTGACGGCGCGATTGCCGGCTCCGGTGGCGTGGCGCGTCCGATCATGATCAGCCGGATCACGGGGGGCGACCCGATGGGAGCCACCCAGTTCAACCACGGTCGGCAGGCGGAAGAGCTGGTCGAGGCCGGCTTGATGCTCGACCTCACCGACGTGGCCGAGGCCGAGGGCTGGCGCGACATCGTGCATCCCGTGTCGCTTCTCGACAGTTGCACCATCGACGGGCGGGTCTATTGCGTGCCGGTCAACATCCACTCGTGGCAGTGGATCTGGTTGAGCCACGCGGCGTTTGAAATGGCAGGCGTTCCGGTCCCGACGAACTGGGATGAATTCGTGGCCGCAGCTCCCAAGCTTCGCGAAAGCGGCATGGTTCCGCTTGCGATGGGCAACCAGCCCTGGCAGGCGTCCGGCGCCTTCGGCGTGATCACGATCGCGCTGGCCGGTCCGGAGGCCTGGGCGGCGGTGAGCGTCGACAAGGATGCCGAAGTTGCGGCCGGCCCGGTATACGCCAAGGTCTTCGAGGCGGCGGCGGCCGCACGCGAGATGCGCCAGGGCTCGAACGTTCAGGACTGGAACCAGGCGACCAACCTTGTGATCACCGGCAAGGCCGGCGGCCAGATCATGGGAGACTGGGCGCAGGGCGAGTTCCAGGTCGCGAACCAGATGGCTGGAACGGACTATTCCTGCCTTCCAGGACTTGGCGTGAACGAGATCATCTCGACCGGCGGCGACGCCTTCTACTTCCCGAAGCAGTCTGATTCCGAGGTGGAAGCTGCGCAGAAGGAGCTTGCTTCGCTGATGCTCTCGAAGGAAGTGCAGGTGGCGTTCAACCTCAAGAAGGGATCGCTTCCCGTGCGCGGCGATGTCGATCTTGCGGCGGCCAACGACTGCATGAAGAAGGGGCTGGCCATTCTGGCGCAGGGCAACATCCTGCCGGATGCCAACCAGACCTTGTCGCCTGACACGCTTGGCCAGATCGAGGACCTGATGACCGAGTTCTGGGCCGACAGCTCGATCTCGGCGGCGGACGCCCAGGAGCGCTACGCCGACATCATCGCCAACGCGGACTGATGCAAGTTCCGGCGGGGCCAGACCTGGCCTCGCCGGAACTCTCTGAATAGGGGCGACCGTGGCGGCAGAAGCGGCCAGACCGAACGCGTTGTTCAGGAATCTGATGGCCAAGATAGCTGCCATCCCGATGATCCTGACGGCGCTTTGCGTCTTTGTCGGGGGCACGCTCTGGACGGTTGTCTACTCGTTCACAAGCTCGAAGCTTCTGCCCAAGGCGAAATGGGTCGGGCTGGACCAGTACGAACGGCTCTGGAACACCAATCGCTGGATCGTCTCGATCGAGAACCTGATGATCTACGGGATCTGCTCGTTGGTCTTCAGCCTCGTCATCGGCTTCGTGCTTGCCGCGCTTCTCGACCAGAAAATCCGGTTCGAGAACACGTTCCGCACCATCATCCTGTATCCGTTCGCCCTGTCGTTCATCGTCACGGGCCTCGTGTGGCAGTGGATCCTGAATCCGGACTTCGGGGTGCAGAACATCGTGCGGAGCCTGGGCTGGGCGAGTTTCGAGTTCGATCCGCTCTACAACCAGGACATCGTGATCTACGGCATCCTGATCGCCGGGCTCTGGCAGGGCACGGGCCTGATCATGGTATTGATGCTGGCCGGGCTGCGCGGCATCGACCCGGAAATCTGGAAGGCCGCCCGGGTGGACGGCATCCCGACCTGGAAGACCTACATCTTCATTGTCATCCCCATGATGCGCCCGGTCTTCATCACCACCCT
>VYCX01000230.1 GCA_009843725.1 Boseongicola sp. SB0675_bin_26 | reverse complement strand
CGGCCGCCTTGCAGGCCGCCGCCACGGCCGGAATGTCGGGCACCTCGAACGTGCCAGAACCCGGAGCTTCGAACATCAGGGCGCGCGTGTTCGGCCGAAACAGGTCGGCAACGTCGGCGCCTGCCATCGGATCGAAGAACATGACCTCAACCCCTTGACCAGCAAGCAGGGTTTCGCAAAAGTTCCGGGTGTTTCCGTATATGTTGTCCGCGACGAGAAGGTGGTCCCCCGACTTCACCAGCGCCATCAGCGTGCAGGAGACCGCGGCCACGCCCGACGACGCAAGAACGCATGACTCGGCACCGTCAAGAGCGCAAAGCGCCTCTTCCAGGGCATAGACCGCACGGTTGCCATAGCGGCCATAGTAGATCGTGCCGCTCTGGTACCGGGCATCGCGCGCCGCCTCGAACTCGGCCATCGTGTCGAACACCATTGTCGAGCCCGTCTCGAGAGGCATGTTGACGTTGCGGCCCTCGGTCTTCCCTGGCCGGCCTTTCTGTACGAGAATGTCGGGAATCTTGGAGTCTGCCATATCCGCCACTCACAAATTACCGATGACAGGGGGGTGCAGACGTGTCAATAATCGAAATAGATATTCTATATAGTGGAACAAAGAGCCTTGCCGTCCGATCGCCCAAAACTGACGTCTTCCCATTGGGGCATTGGCATTGTCCAAACGAAGGGCGACCGGATAACGGACGTCGGAAGTCATCCCGCCGATCCTGATCCGTCCTTGCTCAACAAGAACGTCCCCGGCGGAATCAATGGCCGCGCCAGGGTATTGAATCCTGCCGTGCGATCAGGCTGGCTGGACGGGCGAAAGGGCGAGCGGGGTCGCGACGCCTTCGTGGAGGTCGGCTGGGACGAGGCCCTCGATCTCGTCGCCCGTGAACTGGCGCGCGTCAGGAAGGAGCGCGGCAACGAGGGAATCTTCGGCGGCTCCTACGGCTGGGCGAGCGCAGGACGATTTCACCATGCACAGAGCCAGCTCAAGAGGTTCCTGAATGCGATTGGCGGATTTATCCGCTCCGAAGGGAACTACAGCTACAACGCCGCACTGGTTGCAATGCCGCATTTCGTGGGCGGCAGCTTTCGTGACCATGTCGTCGAGGCGACGCGCTGGCCGGTCATCGCCGAACATTCCGGTCTGGTCCTCTTGTTCGGCGGGCTTGCGATGCGGAACCTGCAGATCTGTGATGGCGGAGCCTCCAAACATCGGATGGCGGACAATCTGAAGCTATGCGCCGAAAAGGGCGTGCGGTTTGTGAATCTCAGCCCACTTCGCACCGACGTCGACGTGTCGCTCAACGCCGAGTGGCTGGCCCCGAGACCGGGGTCGGACACGGCAATCATGCTCGCGCTCGCGCGCACCCTCGTTGAGGAGGGGCTGCATGATCAGGCATTTCTCGACAGCTATACCGTGGGGGCGAACCGCTTCATCGCTTACCTTGACGGCGCGACTGACGGCACGCCAAAGTCGGCGGAGTGGGCAGCAGAAATCAGCGGCCTCGACGCCAGCCGCATCCGCGCGCTCGCTCGCGAGATGGGGGCGAACCGAACCATGATTGCCTGCGCCGCCGGCCTGCAGCGCGCCGACTGGGGGGAACAAGCGCTCTGGGCCTGCGTGTCACTTGCGGCCGTGCTTGGGCAGATCGGCCTCCCGGGAGGAGGCTATACCGTCGGCTATGCTGTCAATGCCCACGTCGGCAACGTGGCGCGACCTTTCCGCTGGGGGAGCCTGCCACAAGGCGAAAATCCGGTCTCAGCGTTCATTCCCGTCGCCATGATCTCGGAAATGCTGCTGAATCCGGGCGCGCCCTACCGGTACGACGGCCGGACGCTTGCGTTGCCCGATTGCCGCCTGGTCTGGTGGGCCGGAGGCAATCCCTTTCACCACCACCAGGATCTCAATCGCCTGCGTCGGGCGTTCCAGAGGCCCGAGACGGTGATCGTGAACGAAATCAACTGGACGGCCACGGCACGGCACGCAGACATCGTGCTTCCAGTCGCCGCTCCGCAGGAGCGCACCGATTTTGGAGCCGGCCAGACCGACAACATCCTCGTGCCGATGCCGAAGGCCGTCGAGCCGCCGGGACAAGCGCGCGTCGAGTACGAAATCTACGCCGATCTCGCGCGGCGGCTCGGCATCGAGCAGGACTTCACCGAGGGGCGGGACGAAGAGGCCTGGCTGCGCAAGCTCTGGTCCGACACCCAAGCGGCTGCTGACACGCATGGAACCCCCTTGCCGGACTGGGACACCTTCATGGCCGGGGACATCATCGAGCTGCCGGACCCGTCACCGACGCAGGTGTTCCTGTCCGAGTTTCGCGCGGACCCGTCGAAGCATCCGCGCGCCACGCCCAGCGGGCGGATCGAACTCTTCTCGGAGACGGTTGCCGGTTTCGGTCTTGGTGAATGCGCAGGGCACGCGACATGGAACATCCCGGACGACCTGTCCTCTCCCGCCGCGAAGACGTACCCGCTCGCACTGGTCTCGGGCCAGCCAGGGACGCGACTTCACAGCCAGTACGACAACGGCGCGCTCAGCATAGCCGGAAAGGTCGGGGGACGCGAGCCTGCACTGATCAACCCGGCCGACGCAGCGGAAAGACGGATCTCGGACGGCGATGTCGTCGAGCTCTTCAACGACAGGGGGAGATGCCTTGCGGGCGCGCGCGTCACGTCCGACGTTTCGCCGGGCGTCGTCTTCCTGTGGACCGGCGCGTGGTACGATCCGGATTTCGACGAACCGAGCCATCGCGACAGGCATGGCAATCCCAACGTCCTGACCCATGACCTGCGCACCTCGGAATTCAGCCAGAGCCCGGCTGCGCATTCCGCGCTTGTCGACGTCCGCCGCCTCGACGGGACGCCGCCCCCGGTTAGGGCGCACGAACCGCCGCGTTTCGTCGGCCATCCGGGCATGAAGGATCCCCGGACATGAGCAAGGAAACCGGACGTCGCGTCGATTCGACCCTTTCCAAGGGCCTGGCGATCCTGGAGACACTGGCCGGCATGAAGTCGGGCATCGGCGTTTCGGATCTCTCCCGCGAAATGGGCCTTACCAAGTCCAACACGTTCCGGCTCCTGCAGACCCTGGCGGCGCTGGGGTACGTCCGCCGCGAACCGGACAAGAGCTACGCGGCCACGCTCAAGGCCTGGCAGGTCGGGCGCTCGGTGGTGGAGAACCT
>VYCX01000373.1 GCA_009843725.1 Boseongicola sp. SB0675_bin_26 | reverse complement strand
GCAAGGGCATCAGGTACAAGGGCGAGTATGTCTTCAGCAAGGAAGGCAAGAAGAAATAGGAACCGGTCAGATGGCACTTTCCAAGAGAGAACTGTTCGAAATGCGCCGGATGCGTGTCCGCAACAAGCTTCGCAAGGCCGGTGCCGGGCGAGCGCGGCTGTCGGTGCACCGCTCGAACAGGAACATCAGCGCCCAGGTGATCGACGACAAGCTGGGCAGGACACTGGCTTCGGCGTCGTCGCTTGAGAAGGGTATCGACACGAAGGGCGGGAACGGGATCGAGGTCGCCGCGGCCATTGGCCGCGCCATTGCCGAACGCGCAAGGGCGGCGGGCGTGCAGGAAGCGTATTTTGACCGGGGCGGCTTCCTGTTTCACGGCAGGGTCAAGGCTCTGGCCGACGCGGCCCGGGAGGCTGGGCTGAAGATCTGAACTGCGGGTGGTGCGCCGCCCCGATGACCAGGGCCGCAAGTGGCACCGAGGTCGGACAACAGCGCTTCGGCGCGCGAATGAGGGGAGAAGGCCACATGGCCAGGGAACCAAGAAACGGGGGGCGCCGCGACCGCGACGAAGCGCCTGAATTCGGCGACCGCCTGGTCGCGATCAACCGTGTGTCGAAGACCGTGAAGGGCGGCAAGCGCTTCGGCTTTGCCGCGCTCGTCGTCGTCGGCGACCAGAAGGGTCGCGTGGGGTTCGGCAAGGGCAAGGCCAAGGAAGTGCCCGAAGCCATTCGCAAGGCCACGGAACAGGCCAAGCGCCAGATGGTTCGGGTCCCTCTGCGCGAGGGCCGGACACTTCACCACGATATCGAGGGGCGCCACGGCGCTGGTCGCGTCGTGATGCGGACCGCGCCGACCGGAACCGGCATCATTGCCGGCGGACCGATGCGTGCCGTCTTCGAGATGCTGGGCGTGCAGGACGTTGTCGCCAAGTCGATCGGCACGCAGAATCCCTACAACATGATCCGCGCCACCATGGACGGCCTCGGCAAGGAGGCATCGCCGCGCTTGGTGGCTCAGCGTCGCGGCAAGAAGGCTGCGGACATCCTGCCGAAGCGCGAGGAGCCTGCGAAGGCCGAAACGGCTGAAGTCGAGGAGGCGTGACCACCATGGCGAAGACAATCGTCGTAAGGCAGACAGGATCACCGATTCGACGGCCGGCCGTCCAGCGGCGGACGTTGATCGGGCTCGGTCTTGGCAAGATGCACAAGACCCGCGAACTGGAAGACACGCCTTCCGTGCGCGGCATGATCGCCAAGATTCCGCATCTGGTCGAAATCGTCGAGGAGCGCGGCTAGCGACAAGGGTCTCGGACGGGCCCTGCCTTGAAGCGAGACATGCGCCCGTCTATACGCCTCCGGTGGCCGGTGCCGGTCCGGAAACAGCAACAAGCCGTGGCCGTCCCAGTTCGCTTCGGGGGCGAGTCCGGCCAGGAGAAGCGACATGAAACTGAACGAACTTCGGGACAATCCCGGCGCCACAAAGCGGGTGAAGCGCGTTGGCCGAGGCCCCGGATCCGGCAAGGGAAAGACCGCCGGGCGCGGGACGAAGGGCCAGAAGTCGCGCTCGGGCGTGGCTCTCAACGGCTTTGAAGGCGGCCAGATGCCGCTTTACCAGCGTCTTCCCAAGCGCGGATTCAACAAGCCGAACCGCAAGTCCTATGCCGTCGTGAACCTGGGCCTGATCCAGAAGTTCATCGATGCCAGGAAAATCGACGCCAGCAAGGACATCAACGAAGACGTGCTGGTCGAGAGCGGGATCGTGCGCCGCAAGAAGGACGGAATCCGCGTCCTGGCAAAGGGCGAATTCTCGACCAAGGCAAGGATCGAGGTGACCGGCGCGTCTCGGTCCGCGATTGCCGCAGTCGAGCAGGCCGGTGGCTCGCTGACGATCACGTCCGCGTCGGTGACCGGCTGACGGCTTGCGGGCGGCCCTGTGGCCGCCTACATGTCCATGGACGTCCGGAACCGCTGACCGCGCGCGGGCGGTGCCGGCATACAGGAAAGGCCTCGCATGGCATCTGCAGCAGAGCAAATGGCCTCCAACGTCAGTTGGGGCATGCTGGGTAAGGCAACCGAGCTTCGCAACCGGCTGCTGTTCACGATCGGACTCCTGATTGTCTATCGCGTCGGAACGTACATCCCGGTTCCGGGGATCGACGGCGTCGCCTTGCGCGAGTTCATGGAACAGGCCGCCGGCGGCATTGCCGGGGTGCTCGGCATGTTCACCGGCGGCGCGCTCAGCCGCATGGGCATATTCGCGTTGGGGATCATGCCGTACATTTCGGCCTCGATCATCATTCAGTTGCTGGCGGCAACATGGGGTCCCCTGCAACAGCTCAAGAAGGAAGGCGAGCAGGGACGCCGCAAGATTACCCAGTACACGAGGTACGGGACCGTGGGACTGGCGACATTCCAGGCCTATGGCCTCGCCGTGTCGATGGAGGCCGGCAACCTGGTGACGGATCCGGGATGGTTCTTCCGCATTTCGACGGTGATCACGCTCGTGGGCGGCACCATGTTCCTGATGTGGCTGGGCGAGCAGATCACGGCACGCGGCGTCGGCAACGGGATTTCGCTTATCATCTATGTCGGCATCGTGGCCGAGCTTCCGGGCGTGTTCGCCCAGTTCTTCGAGCAGGGCCGCGTCGGGGCGCTGTCGACGGGCGTGATCCTGGGAATCCTCACGATGATATTCGCGACGCTTGTCTTCGTTGTCTTCATGGAGCGAAGTTTGCGCAAGATACACATCCAGTACCCGCGCCGTCAGGTCGGCATGAAGGTCTATGACGGCGGCTCCTCGCATCTGCCGGTCAAGGTCAACCCGGCCGGCGTGATTCCCGCGATTTTCGCCTCGTCGCTTCTGCTCCTGCCCACGACGCTCTCGACATTCTCCGGGAGTTCGGCCGGTCCGGTGATGGGCTGGATTCTCGCCTATTTCGGGCCGGGACAGCCGCTCTACCTGCTGTTCTTCGCGGGCATGATCATCTTCTTCACCTATTTCTATACGCTTAACGTCTCTTTCAAGCCGGACGACGTGGCGGAAAACCTGAAGAACCAGAACGGGTTCGTGCCCGGCATCCGCCCGGGGAAAAAGACCGAGGAATACCTGGAATACGTGGTTGTCCGTGTCCTTGTCCTGGGTTCGGCCTACCTGGCGCTGGTCTGCCTGATCCCGGAAATGGTCCGGGGCAGCCTGGCCATCAC
>VYCX01000307.1 GCA_009843725.1 Boseongicola sp. SB0675_bin_26 | reverse complement strand
CGGTGATCCGCGAGCCGTGCTCGGAGACGAAGAACGCCGGACACCGGGGCGTCGCGCACAGGCGGTCGCGCTGTTCGGCGTAGCGTTCCAGCGCCCGTCCCGTCGAGGCATGCACCACGACATGACGCGACTTGCCGAACTTGCCGTTCCGGATCGTCAGGACGCCCTGGGCAAGGTCGACATCGTCGCGGTCGAGGTTCAGGATCTCGTTCGTGCGCATGCCGGTGACCGCCAGCAGCCCCAGCAAGGTGGCAAATGTCAGGGACCTGAGCCCGGTGGCGCCGGGCAGCCGCCGCGCGGCGCCGATCAGGTCGGCGATTTCCCTGTCGCTGTAGATGTAGGGCTCTCGACGGACATACCGGTACGGGAGCAGCCCTTGCGGAACGATCTCGTGGCGCGGGTCCACGGCGCCTGCGTAGCGGGAGAAGCGGCACACCATGCCGAGGCGGTTGGCCCACTGCGCCGGGTGGGCCTCGCGCGGTGCGGTTGCCCATTCGAGTGCGCGCGTGCGCGTGATGACGGTGTCCCCGTGCCCCGTGGCGAAGGCCACGAAGCGCTTCAGCAGCCGTCCCGGAAGGACCAGCCGGGCCCCGAGCGCGCGACGCGTGGCGAGATATTCGTCGAGCAGGACGTCAAGATCGGTCATGGCGCATCTCCGGGCCAGGCGGGGGCCAGGCCGCGAAGCGAGTCCAGGTCGCACCGGGCGTAGATCTGGGTCGTCTCCGGGTGCCGGTGACGCAGGATCTGTCCGATGTCTTCAAGCGAGGCCCCGTTGCGGAGCATCCCGGTGGCCAGGGAATGTCGAAGCAAGTGCGCGCCCTTGAAGGGCGGATCGAGTTCGGCACGTGCCAGCGCGCGTCGAACGACACAGTCAATGGCGGACGCCCCGCTGAACGGCGTGTGCGGGGCGCGCGCGCGAACGAACAGGCGGCGCGTCGCGCAGCATGGCCGGCCGTTGCGCAGCCAGGCCGCCAGGACCTTCCCGACGTCATGCGGCAGGGGCAGAAGCTCATGCCGCGGTCCCTTGCCGGGCACGTTCACCAGGCCGTTGTTCCAGTCCAGGTCATCCAGCGTCATCGCGACAACTTCGCCGGCGCGCAGGCCCAGTCGCGACAGCAGCAGCAGGATGGCGCGGTCCCGCCGCCCGACGGCGGTCGTCCGGTCACAACTGTCGAGGACCGCCTCGACCTCGTCCGGATCCAGCGACTTCGGCAGTTCCGTCCGGCGCCAGTTCATGGCCGGGAGGATCCCGTCGGCGAGATCGGCGGGAATCTCGCCTGCCTGATGCAGATGGCGCAGGAAGCTGCGCAGCGCCGTGGCCCACGTCTTGGAAGTGCGCCAGCAGACGTTCCTGCTGCCGCGAAGGATGAATCCGTTGCAGTCCCTGACCGTCAGGCTCTCAAGGTTCACCGTCCGCGTCCCGAAGCGGTCGGCGAGAAAGGCGCGAACGATCAAAAGGTACCCCTTGACCGTCGTCGCGCTCAGGCCGCGTTCGTTGACAAGGAACCGCTCGTACCGGCGCGCGATCCACTCGATCGGATCGTTGCAATCGGGTTCCGCCGGCTTCGGGGAGACGTGTCCGCTGTCGCGCAGATGCTCCAGCAGCAGACGAAGGGTCGCGGCCTCGCCCCGAGACCGGAATCCGGGCTTCCGCGTTGACAGGAACGCCTCCATCCGACCCTCGTCAAGCGCATCGAGGTCGATCCCTTCCCGAGACATCCAATGACTGAGGTCCCTGGTCAGGCGGAGCTTGTCCCTGGCCGACCGGACGGCATAGCCCAGGGATGCCAGCAGGGCGGCGAATGCGTCGATCTCGCCGGCCAGCGGGCCGACATGCAGCCGCTTCCAGCTGCGCGATCCGGAAAAACAGAGTTCTGTCGACATTGTCTTCTCCTCGACGCTGGCGACATTGCCAGCCCGGGAAGTCGACCGGATTATTCCGGAAACTCAATCCGCAGGTCGTGCCGAACTTGCTGAGTTCCAAGGTGTTTCTTCGAGGATCAGGAAGAATCCGGAATAAAAGGGATTCCGGAATGTTGCCTCTTATTCCGAACCCGGAATAAGCGTCACTCGTACGCGAGCGCCGCAGTCATGAGCGGAGAAACCGTCCTCACGGTAGGACGGCTGCTCGGGCACCGCGAGCCGGAAACCACGATCAAATATGCCCACCATGCCGAGGCCGAGGCGGAGAGGGCCGCCGCCGCGATGGGCGCCGTTCTCGGGGGGAGGCAGACATGACGGCGGTCAGGCTGACAGACAGGCGCGCGAGGCGGCTCAGGCCGTCCGCAAGCGAATACTCAGTGCACGACAAGGCAGTTCCTTCCCTGAGCGTTCGCGTCTACCCGTCGGGCACCAAGACCTGGACCTGCGCTGTCGGCGGGCGCAAGGTGTCGCTTGGCAGGGTCGACCTGGTTTCCGTGGAGGAGGCGCGCCGCGAGAGCCTCCGGCTGCAGGTCGACGGAGTCGAACCGGCCAGACAGGTGCCGACTTACCGAGAGTTCGCCCTGGGTGTATGGAGGAACTCCTGGCTCAACAGGTGCAAGCCGACGACTATCAGGGGCTGGGACCACGTCCTGAAAGCGAGACTCCTGCCCGAATTCGGACCGTTGCGGCTCGACCGGATCACGCCAAAGGGCGTCCAGGAATGGTTCGATGCGTACAGCAGGTCCGCCCCCGGCGGGGCGAACAGCGCCCTTCGGGCCTTGCGCCAGAGCCTGAATTTCGCCGTGGAGCGCGGCCTGATCGCTTCCAATCCCGCAAGGTCCGTGCTCCCGAACCGGCGACAGAAGCTCTCGCGGTTCCTGTCCCGGGACGAGATACGGCGACTGAACGACGCCCTCGATGCCGCGTCCCTGCGCGGTCCGACCCGGCAGCAACAGGCGGACATCATCCGGCTCTTGCTCCTGACCGGCGGCCGCAAGAGCGAAATTGTCCGCCTGAAGAGACGCGAAGTGGACGGAAGCCGCCTCAGGCTCGAGGACAGCAAGACGGGTCCGCGAACCGTAATCCTGAGTCCTGAAGCCCGCAAAATCATCGACAGGCGAATGGATGGGCCCGGAGAGTTCCTGTTCCCCTCGCCTGTGAACCCAGAGAGACCGGTCTCCGGGCACCTGAATCTATGGAACCAGATCCGGCGTGAGATCGGAATCGAGGACGTGCGCTTGCACGACTTGAGGCAACATTCCGGAATCCCTTTTATTCCGGATTCTTCCTGATC
>VYCX01000059.1:1446-3219 GCA_009843725.1 Boseongicola sp. SB0675_bin_26 | reverse complement strand
TTCTTCTTGCCTTCCTTGCTGAAGACATACTCGCCCTTGTACCTGATGCCCTTGCCCTTGTACGGCTCCGGCTTGCGCCATTCGCGGATGTTGGCCGCGACCTGGCCGACGAGCTGCTGGTCAATGCCTTCGACAACGATTTCCGTGTTCTTTGGCGTGGTCACGGTGACACCCTCCGGCACATCGAAGATCACGTCATGAGAAAGGCCGAGATTCAACGTCAGCTTGTTGCCCTGCGCGAGCGCCCGATAGCCAACGCCACTGATCTCGAGTTCCTTCCTGAACCCGTCCGTGACGCCTGTGACGAGGTTCTGCACCTGGGTGCGGCTCATGCCCCATTGCTGGCGCGCCCGCTTGGACGGCCCGCGCGGGTCGACGCTCACGGCGTTGTCCTTGACAGTGATCGTCACGTCGTCGGTCGCCGTGAACTCGCGCTGACCCTTCGGACCCTTCACGGTCACGGTCTGGCCGGACAGCGTGGCTTCCACGCCTGACGGCAGCTCCACCGGTTTCTTCCCTATTCGAGACATGCGTCCTGCTCCCTAGAAGACCGTGCAAAGCACTTCGCCGCCGACATTCGCGGAACGAGCGGCCGTGTCGGACATCACGCCCCTGGATGTCGAGACAATGGACACGCCAAGGCCACGACGGACCCGCGGAATGTCGTCCGCTCCGAGGTACACGCGCCGTCCGGGCTTCGAGACCCGCTTCAGCTCGCGAATCACCGGCGCTCCATCGTAGTATTTCAGGCTGATCTCGATCGCGGGATGGCCACGATCATCGGTGACCTCCTGATAGCCGCGGATGTAGCCTT
Organism: Boseongicola sp. SB0675_bin_26; assembly: GCA_009843725.1. Lineage (GTDB taxonomy): Bacteria > Pseudomonadota > Alphaproteobacteria > Rhodobacterales > Rhodobacteraceae > JAJEFO01. The sequence goes on along the minus strand of VYCX01000059.1, from coordinate 2,405 downwards.
CGTCGGCAAGGACATCCAGAACCCACTTGCGCAGCCTGGACGCCGGGGTCGTCGTCGTCGACTTGCCGCGCATCTGTGCATTGCGGATGCGGGTCAGCATGTCGCCCAAGGGATCATTCATCCTCTCTACTCCTCACCAGCTCGACTTCACCAGGCCCGGAATCTGGCCCCGGCTGCCGAGTTCCCGAAGCGCGATCCGCGACATCTTCAGCTTTCGGTAGTATCCGTGCGGGCGCCCGGTCAGCTGGCAACGGTTGTGAAGCCGCGTGGCCGAACTGTTCCGCGGCAGTTTCGCAAGCTTCAGACGAGCCTTGAAGCGCTCCTCCATCGGCTTGTCCCGGTCATTTGCGATCTCTTTCAGCGCGGCACGCCTGGCGGCATGTTTCCGAACAAGCGTCTGGCGCTTTCTCTCACGCTCGATCATCGCTTTCTTGGCCATATGCCCTCTCCCGAACTTAGCTGTTGAACGGCATGTTGAAATGCTTCAACAGCGCCATGGCTTCTGCATCCGTTTCGGCCGTCGTGCAGATGATGATGTCCATGCCCCAGGCCTCATCGACCTTGTCAAAGTCGATTTCCGGGAACACGATGTGCTCCCTCAGGCCCATGGCGAAATTGCCGCGACCGTCAAACGAGCTGCCCTTCACGCCCCGGAAGTCGCGGACTCGGGGCAGGGCGACGGTGATGAGACGGTCAAGGAAATCGTACATCCTGTCGCCACGCAGCGTCACCTTGGCACCGAGCGGCATCTTCTCACGGACCCTGAATCCGGCAATGGACTTCTTGGCCCGCGTGATCACGGCCTTCTGGCCCGCAATCAACGTCAGGTCTTCCTGCGCCGACCGGGCCTTCTTCGAATCCTTGACCGATTCGGCCCCTGCGCCGATGTTCAGCACGATCTTGTCCAGGCGCGGAATCTGCATGTCGTTCTTGTAGGAGAACTCTTCCTTCAGGGCGGC
>VYCX01000059.1:0-1346 GCA_009843725.1 Boseongicola sp. SB0675_bin_26 | reverse complement strand
AGCACCTCCGGAGCCAGCGAAATGATCTTCATGAAGTGCTTCGCCCGAAGCTCCCGCACGACCGGCCCGAAGATGCGGGTGCCGATCGGCTCGTTGTTGTTGGTGATGATGACGGCGGCGTTCCGGTCAAAGCGGATGGCCGTGCCGTCATCACGTCGCACTTCCTTGGCGGTGCGTACGACAACTGCCCTGCGGATGTCGCCTTTCTTGACGCGACCGCGCGGAATGGCTTCCTTGACAGAAACGACGATGACGTCGCCCACGGACGCGTATTTTCGCTTGGAACCGCCGAGAACCTTGATGCACTGAACGCGGCGGGCGCCGCTGTTGTCAGCAACATCCAGATTGGTCTGCATCTGGATCATGTGGTTTCTCCCGACCTTTGGGGACGCGACCCCAGGGTTTCGATCAAAACAGGCATGCGAACGCTATTCCGCGATTACTTCCCAACGCTTGGTCCTTGAACGCGGCGCGCACTCCTGAATGCGCACGACGTCCCCGACCTTGAACGTGTCCGCCGCATCATGCGCACGGTACTTCTTGGACCGACGCACGGTCTTCTGCAGAAGCGGGTGCTTGAAGCGGCGCTCGACATTGACCGTGACGGTCTGTGCATTCGCGTCAGAGATCACGACACCTTGAAGGATTCTCTTTGGCATCTATCCGGCCTCCGTCACCGCCGCCGCCGCGGCCTTCTCTTTCAGGACAGTCTTGACGCGCGCCGTGTCCCGGCGGACCTTGCGCATGCGGGCCGTGTTCTCCAGCTGGCTGGTGGCCTGCTGGAACCGGAGGTTGAACGCCTCCTTCTTGAGGCTGGCCAACTCGTCACGAAGCTGGTCGGGAGTTTTCTCCCGCAGTTCACTGGCGTCCATCGCCGGTCATCCTTTCAACATCACCGGGAGGCCGCCTTCGCGTCACCCCTTGTGTCCGGTGGAGATCAACAGGTGAAGGCCGCCGTTTAGGGTGGTTCCCCGGGCATTGCAAGCCTTTTCGCACCTTTTCGCGCCGGATTCCCGACATGGCATTTCAAGAGGCGCTCTCACGCCCTTTGCCCACGTCTATGCGTCCCAACGGTAGTTGAAACTGACGCTGATCCTGTCGTCTTCCGCGAGATTCATGGGCACTTCGTGCCTGAGCCAGCTCTCCCAGAGAAGCACGTCGCCGGCAGCCGGCTCAACATAGACGAACTGCTGGAGCTCTTCCGCAGCGTGTTTCTTGCGGGGAGGCGCAGCCATCATCATCGCCAGTCTCGGGTCCTCGAGCTTGAGGGCCGCGCTGCCTTCCGGCATTGCAACGTAGATCGTTCCGCTGATCACGCTCTGAGGATGAATGTGAGACGTGTGGAT
>VYCX01000240.1 GCA_009843725.1 Boseongicola sp. SB0675_bin_26 | reverse complement strand
GCCATGATGGCAGCAACGGTCGCCTTTGCGACGGACGCCATGCTTCCCGCCTTTCCCGACATCAGTGCGGACCTCAGTCCGCACGACCCGAATCGTGCACAGCTTGTCGTGGCGTCATTCATGGTCGGGCTTGGCGTGGGGACACTCTTTGCCGGACCGCTCTGCGATGCCTTTGGTCGCCAAGCCGTCACGATCGGCGGAACCGTGATCATCATCATCTTCGCGACGATGTCGGCGCTGGCCCAGAGTCTGGAGTTGCTGCTTCTTGCCCGGTGCCTGCAGGGCGTGGGATCGGCCGGACCGCGCGTTGCGAGCATGGCGATCGTGCGCGACCTGTTTCGGGGTCGCGAAATGGCAAGGATCCTGAGTTTTGTCATACTGGTGTTCACGCTCGCGCCGGTGTTTGCCCCGTCGATCGGATGGCTCCTCACCCAAGGATTCGGCTGGCGCTCGGTCTTTGTCTCCTTTGCTGTCTTTTCGATCATGTCGACCGGCTGGCTGCTACTCCGGCTTCCCGAAACCCTGTCCCGTGGAGAACGTCGGTCACTTCGCGTCCGAGAGCTTGTCGACGGCTTGCTGGACGTGTTTTCCAATCGCCAGGTCATGCTGGCAATCGGTTGCCAGTCACTGGTCTTTGCTGTGCTGATGTCGACATTGCTGTCCAGCCAGCAGGTCTTCGACAAGGTCTTCGACCGCGGCGCGGCATTTCCGCTCTGGTTTGCACTGATGGCGACTCTTGCAGCAGGAGCGAGCGTGATGAACGCAGCCATCGTTGTGCGTGTCGGGATGCGAAGGGTGGTCCGGGTCGCCCTTCTTGTTCACAGCAGCTTCACCGGAATTTTCCTGCTTGCAATGACAACCGGCGCACTTCCGGCATCATGGCTGTTTCCGGTTGGATTTCTCTGGTGCACGTCGGTCTTTCAACTGGCGGGCTTCACGCTCGGAAACATCAATGCGATCGCCATGGAGCCAATGGGCCACATGGCCGGGCTTGCCGCATCCATCATCACGTCTGTCGCGACGATCGCGTCGATTGCGATTGCCGCGCCAGTTGGCCAGGCGTTTGACGGAACCCTCGTGCCGCTGACGGCAGCAACTTTCGTGCTGGTGGCGCTGGCCCTTCTGCTGGCGCATCGCCTTGAGGGGTGAAGATAGCGACACCTCGTGTCAGGGAACCCGCACTACACCGACGCAAATGGCTGACATAAGGGTCGCGCCAGCTGAAATCCTTACGGCTTGCACGGCCGCCATGCTGCTGCAACAAGGTGGCTCCGCAAGCCTGCAGGCACTGGTGTCCCGCTGCATTCAGGCCAATGAGAGGTCAGCCGGGAACCGCCTGCCTGCCCGCCGAGCGCAGCCGTTTCTTCGCGAGCACCTTTTGCCGTTCCTCCCACTTGTAGTCGGGATCTTCCAGAACCGGCACAAAGGTCAGCGTGCCGCCTAGACGCCAAGGATCTAGCACGATGCCACGTTCAAAACGGTCGCCCTTCCGACTTATGACCGCGGTGCTGTGTTCAATGCGCAACGGATTGAAGGCGTTCGCGATTGCCCTGTGGATCTCCAGCGTCTCCAGACGCTCGGCAAGCAAGCGCTCTTCCATGTCTTCGGCCCAGTGCCAGCAAAGGCCGCGTTCCTTTATGCCCAGATTCACCTGCGCATTGTGCCACAAAGGCGAACCCGTGATCTGGTAGGAAACGGCGAGCTCGCGTGTATGCTGGAGCGCAACCCGCGCCGCACGCTCGGCCTCCTCGGCGCTGACTCCAGGGCCGAGCGCAAGGATCATGCCTTCAAGTGACGCTAAGTCGCTTTCGCTTGGAGGGCCATGCCGCACAGGACTAGCGCCGCAGCCCCAAAGAGACATCAGTGCCAGCAGGACGACGACAATTTTGAGGAATTGCAACGATCTCATGCAAACAATCCTGCGTGGCCAGTCGCATCCAACGTTATCCCGCGTGCAACCGGTTGTCGAGAAACCCACGAAGGTCTGGACGTCTCCGCAAAGGCGCAACTCGAATTTGGCATGACCTGATGCTTCCGGGAAAACGCCGTTCAAGAAATGCAGACCAGTTCAGGCAGTCGAGCCAGAGCAATCGCTCCGGGACCATGTAATCCATGGATTCAGGCGTGCCATCCTATCGTTGCAACCGGATCGCCGAATAGCATCCGGATGACGGTTTCTGTCTTCCGCTGCATCACCACGTCAACGGTCTGGCTCCGAGTGCCGCAGGCGAGCCGGCCGCCCGTCAATAAAACGGTTGGCAAGCCACGCACTGGCGATCATGGCCACGAGCGCAAGTACGGCTGAAAGGCTGAGCGATGCCGTGCCCGCAAGCCCGGCACCCACGGTGCATCCCCCTGCAAGCACTCCGCCAAGGCCCATCATCGCCGCGCCAAAGAGATAGCGCATGGTCTGTCCGGGGGCCTCGAAGCTCTGAAGCGCCAATTCGCCTCGCGATGCGGCGGACAGGAAACTGCCGACCAGCGTGCCTCCCACAAGGCCGGTGCCAAATCCGGCCGCAATCGAGGTGGAGGCCACGCTCCAGAACAAGGTGTCCGCCCAAGGAGCGGTAAACGAAATCGACGCCATGGGAATCGGATCGAACGCGTCCTGCAGGAAGACGCCGGTCCCGAACCACCCGAGAGGAACGAGCATGCCGATTGCTGCACCAAGCAGCAAATGAACCAAGCGCGCACCTGAACGATAGATCACGGCTGCAAGAGCCACGAGCGCAATGGCCACCCAAAGACCCGTACCGCCCGGCAGATTGCCAAGATTGGCGAACTCGCCGACTTCGAGCATCACCGCTCCGAGGCCAAGACGGAGCGGCGCCAGAACACCCTTCAGCGCCGCATGCGCCACGATGGCAAAGACGGCTATGCAAATTGCGGCGCGCAGGTTGCCCGTCGCGGACAAAACCGTCAGCCGCGAAATGCAGCCGCGCGTCAGGACCATCCCCGTGCCAAACAAAGCTCCCCCGACAAGCACCGTCAGGATTGGCAACGCGCTCGCGTGAAACCTGTGCTCGACGAAACTCGTTTGGCCCTCGAGGATCAGTGCCTGTGTGCCCAGCAACGCGACCAGGAATGCCATGAGCCAAACCCCGAACGCCGGGAACTGTCCCACCGTGAACTCGACCACGCTGCGCCTGAGGCAAAACCGTGACAGCTGGGCAGCAACGCCGAAGGGCAGGCCAATCAGGACTCCAAGCAGGCAAGAGGCATATACCGGAT
>VYCX01000043.1 GCA_009843725.1 Boseongicola sp. SB0675_bin_26 | reverse complement strand
CAAACGGAAATCCGGTCCGGATCGGGCCGCGACGTCGTACTTTAACCGCTTACGATCCGCAGACCGTCAACTTCGTAGCCAGGGCCATGCTCGGGCTTTCGTGGCGCGAGAGTGACAGTTTGCGCAGGGTCGCCGGTCTTCGGGAAAGGAACCTTGGCACCGTCGATCTCGTAGGTTCCCGTCCCGTCATCCTCCAGCGGCGCTCCGGCCGGATAGACGGGTTTCTGCGCATGCGGTTCATGCGGCCCCGCCCCTGTGACCAGAAGCGCCGCCTTGCCCGGTTTCCCGTTCCAGTCGTCGGCATCTGACGGAACGGTTCCGGCTTCCGTGATGTTGGGCCAAAGTTCGGCGTATTTTGTGTTGATTTCAAGCCACGCCTCAAGACCCGGTTCGGTGTCCGGCTTGATGGCATCGGCGGGGCATTCGGGTTCGCAAACACCGCAGTCGATGCATTCCTCCGGATGAATCACCAGGAAATTCTCGCCCTCGTAGAAACAGTCGACGGGGCAGACAGCCACGCAGTCCTGGAATTTGCAGTTGACGCAGTTCTCGGTGACGATGTAGGTCATTCGCTCGCTCCCATTTAAGGAGTATACTTCCTTTCTGGAAAAAGGAAAGCCTATCCCTTGATCGCGACCGGCGTCACTTCGTAGCAATGGCGGATCGTCCGTTCCAGAACCGGATCGATCAGTTCGAAACGGAATCGCGGGCTGAAACGCACGCCGCCGATCGCACCGCAGGTGCCGCCAAAGAGAAGGACGCCGTCAGCCATCGCGCCGCCGTCCTCGACCAAGTGGCGCAGCATCTCCCTGGGCGACAACAGCCCGGAAACGCCGCCATCCTGGTAGACCACGTCCTCGCCATTCTCAAGGATGACGGCGGAAAGGCGCAGACGATCCCAGTGGTCCTCGACCTCCGACAATGGCCAGAACTCGCTCGCCAGCGGCTTGTCACATAGCTGCTTGGCTACAGTTATGCCCATGTGCTCGAACACCCGGTCCGTGTGGTCGGATCCAGCGCCCACCCACAGCTCTCCACGGTGCTGTATCAAGACATACTCGACCTCGCCGCTGGACCCGTCGCCGATCACCTGGATCTGGTCGGCGACCGACAGGCGGGACACGCCGACCCGGTAGAACATCGGGGTCTTCTCAGGGGGCTTGACCCCGATCTCGGCCAACTCGTCGATGTGATGCTGCAGCGCCTCCCTATCGCGGCCGCTCCAGCCCCCGACGATGGCCGTGCCGAGCGTCACCCGCTCGATTCTGGATCCCTCGGCAGTTGTCAGTTTTGCGTCGAACGAAACGTTGGCAGGCATGAAAGGTCCTCCTTGCTAGCGGCCCCGAATGGCCTGTTCAAGGCCGCGAGCCATCGACAACAGGCGTCGATCTTCGCCGCGGCGCCCCATCAGCATGAGCCCGACGGGCAAGCTGCCTGCGTCGTGGCAGGGAATCGAAATCGAGGGCAGGTCCAGGAAATTGCCGACGGCGGTGTTGCGCAGGCACAGCCGGTTGATGGCGTTCGACCGCTCGTGATCCTCCAGTTCACTCAGCTCTGGCGGCACAATCGGAACGGCAGGCATGACAAAGGCGTCAAACGCCGATTGCTTGTCATCTGACACCAGCTGAATCCGTGCCCGGTCTTCGGTGAGCCGTATGAACTCCTCGGCACTCTGCGACCTGCCCGAGTCGAACCGCGCCCGCACCCAAGGGTCGTAGTGCTCACCGCGCGTTTCGAGGAGCGGCTTGTGAAAGGCGTAGGCTTCGGCACCGACATAGCCGCCCTTGGCGTTGATCGCGGGCAGCTCCTCCAGTTCCCTGACCGAAACGGGGGCGAGGCGCACGCCTCGGCGAGACAGACGGGTCAGCGCCAGTTGATAGGCCTCCGTAACGACCTCATCCAGATCTTCGGTCACATATGTCTCAAGCACGCCAACTCGCAGACCCCCTTCAGGATGCGAGACGACATCCTCTCCGCGCCCGCCCGACAGGACGTCATCAAGCACAGAGCAATTCGAAACGTCATGTGCGAGCGGGCCGACACAATCGAGTGTCCTGGACAGCGGGACCACGCCATCTTTCGGCACGCGCCACGACGATGGCTTGAAGCCGACGATACCGCAGAACGCCGCAGGAATCCGGCAGGATCCGCCGGTGTCAGTGCCAATGGCAGCCGGAACCATCTCCCGGGCCACGGCCACCGCCGCACCGGAGGACGAACCGCCGGGAATGCGCGCGGTCTCGGCGTCACGAGGATTGCGTGGCGTTCCGAAGTGGCTGTTGATGCCCAAACCCGAATAAGCGAATTCGGTCATGTTGTTCTTGCCGACGATCACGAAGCCGGCGCGTCGCAGACGTCGGACGACTTCGGCGTCAGCTGATGCCGGTGGCCGTGCGTCGAGCACCTTGGACCCTGCGCGGGTCACCTCGCCAGCGACATCGAACAGATCCTTGATCGCAACGGGAACGCCCGCGTAGCGCGGCAGGTCGATGCCCTTGCTGCGCGCCTCGTCGATCCAGCTTGCCTGGGCCTCGGCGGCCTCCCGATAGACGGTGAGAAAGATCCTGGCAGCTTCCTCTCCAGCGAATTCGACGGCCTGAAAGAACTCCTGCACCAGATCGACACTCGAAATCCGGCCAGCCTCCAAAGCGCGGGATAGGTCGATCAGGTTGCGGATCATCGCAAAAAGCTCGGGAAAAGGGCGGGCCACGGTCGGATCCGTGGCCCGCCAGTCCAGGGAGGTTACTGAGGATCGTAGTAGTGCTGCTCCATCAGGAGGCACCCCTCTTCGGTGCGAAAGGGCCCGTGGGGGACATGCGGCGGCCTGCAGCAATAGGTGAACGATCCGAAGCGTTCGCCGCCCTCCGGACCGTCATTGCCGACCCAGAGATCGCCGGAGATCACGAAAACCTCTTCCCAGTAGTCGTGCTCGAACGGAACCGTCGTGTAGGTGCCTGGATCAAATTTCAGAAGCCGGGTGTGCCCCCCTTTGCCGTTCTCCATGTCCAGCGTGCCAGAAAGGATTTTCTGCTTGATGCCCGCAGGATATCCGGTCGGAGTCTCCCAACCATCTTCCATGTCAAGATGATAGAACTCCCGGTGTTCCTTGTTCACTGCCATTCGATTCCCTCCTGTTCTCGGGCTTCACTCTTGAACTTCGGGCTGTTTGCCCGGATCGTGTCCATGTTGTTGCGGGACCGATTCTCATATGGGGACATTTTCGGGGTTCTCCGCGCCGCCGTGATT
>VYCX01000469.1 GCA_009843725.1 Boseongicola sp. SB0675_bin_26 | reverse complement strand
GGTTCATCACCGGCCTCCGCCTGCAGTCCGGACAGCGGGTCATGGGTGACCTGTTCATCGACTGCACCGGCTTTCGGGGGCTCCTGATCGGGATGGCCCTGAATGTCGGTTTCGACGACTACGGTGACTGCCTGCCTTGTGACAGCGCGATCGCCGTCCCCTCCGCAGCGTCCGGCCCCCTGCATCCGTACACGCGCGCGACGGCCCATGAAGCAGGGTGGCAATGGCGCATTCCGTTGCAGCACCGGGTCGGAAACGGCATGGTGTTCAGTTCCCGGCACTGGTCCGACGACGAGGCCCGGGCACGGCTGCTTGACAATGTCCAGGGCACCGTGCTCGCCGAGCCCCGGCTGATCCGTTTCAGGGCCGGCCAGAGGCGGAGGCATTGGCACAGGAACTGCGTTGCCCTGGGGCTGGCGTCAGGCTTCATGGAACCGCTGGAATCAACCAGCATCCACCTCGTTCAGCGCGGCATCACCCGCCTGGTCCAGATGTTTCCCGACAAAGGCATCCGCGAACCCGCCGTCGCAGAGTTCAACGCCAGCATGCAGGACGAGATTGACAGTATCCGGGACTTTCTCGTCTTCCACTACCATGTGACCGGCCGGTCGGACACGCCTTTCTGGCGACAGTGCCGGACCATGGACATTCCCGACTCCCTGACGCACCGAATCCAGCTGTTCCGGCAAACGGGCCGGATTGCCTGGAACCCGGGGGAACTGTTCGGCACGACGTTCTGGGTGCAGTTGATGCTCGGGCAGGGCCTGATTCCGGAACAGCATCACCCTGTTGTCAATGCGATGAGCAAGGACGAGCTCGGGAAATTTCTGGCCGACATCCACCGACAGGTCGAGGAGCAGGTCGACCGGCTTCCTGACCACCAGCAGTTCATTGACGGCTACTGCAAGGCGCCACCCGTCTGATGCCACGCCTCCCGGCATCGACATGCGGCAACAGGTCCCGACACGGGATTGTCCCTTGGCTCGATCGGCCCGGAGCGGATGCTTTCGGGGCTTGCATCGACAACTTCACAGGCCCGTGCCGTCCGGGACCGTTGATCGGTGCCTGCCGGTGCGCCTGGAACCGGATGCCGGCCCGGCGGACGGAAATGCACGACGTCGCACGCATGGAAGGCGCGAAGCCACGGGGGCCGACGTTCTGCACGCCGGGCAAGGCGTTCACGCAACTCCGCCGGGCGCCCCCGTGGCTCGAGACCATGCCGCATGCCCCGGTACGGTACACCTTCGAGTGCCAGGCCGATGCCTGGAAACGGTCTGGAGAGCCGCGAAGCTCTGGCCGGACGCGGGGAGACCCCTCGGGTCGTCACAGCGCTGTCCGGCTGCCGGACGATCGCCGACGCGAACCCGAATCAGGGCAAGTTCGAGCCTTGGCTGCCTTGCGCGATCGCATGACTGCCCGTGAGGCAGCCTGTCTCCAGGCATCCGGGAGGGCGGTCCCCCGCCGCTCGGTCCCGACCGAAACAGAGCGGCGGACCGATCTCTCCAGGCTCGGACGGATCGATGCCGAGGAAGATGTCGGCCGCTTGCGCGTACGGGCCGTTCAGGCCGGACCGGCATCGTGTTCGGGTGCATCGAATTCCGCTGGCGCAGAAGGCGAAGCGAAAACTCGTCACGGACCAATGATGAATCCGGGCGGGGTGTCGTCATGGCATCCGGAAGGCGGCACTGCCGGCCCATCGCGCCGCCCGGCACGGCACTCCGGTCAACACGCAGGGCGCATCCGTTTTCGGCGGACTGACGACGGACCGTGCGATGTCGAAATCATGGACGGTCACCGAGGGAGAAAGACATGAACGCAATGACGCAGCTTCGGGACCTGCTCGAGGCGCTGCGGCCGCAGATTCCCGAATCCCTGCTCGCCGGACGGGGCCGGGACCGGCTGTTGCAGCGAGTCGGAGACTTTCCCGCAGCCGTCGCGGCGAACCTGTGCGTCTTCGAAATGAGACTCGACGACCCGGAACCGGCTGCCGACTTCTCGGTCACCGTGACCTCCTCACGGGTCCCGCACCACTTTCTGGCGGGTGCCGACGGGGCGGCGGCGACATCCCTGAAGGCCTGGCTCGACGCCTACCTGGCCGGCAAGCCGGAACCGTACAGATGGCTGATGCTCGAATACGATCTCGTTGACATCCCCGAGGGGCGGAGGGCGGCTCCGGCGGTCAATCTGCGATCGGACGCCTCCCTGACCCCGGGCGGCGCGACATTTGAGCCGGCTCGCCTCGCCGGCACGCTCAGTCGTGTCCTTGGCCGGAGTGACGCGCGAGATGAACGGCGCGCGTTGTCCCGCACGTTTGCCTTGCTGCCCTCCGGCGCAGTGGTCGCGTTCGCCGCCGCCTTTCCCGAACGCATGCCCCGATCCGTCAGGCTGGTTGTCGCGGAGGTTTCGGCGGCTCAGGTGGGGCCGTTTCTCGATCGGCTCCGGTGGCCGGGCTCGATCCCCGCAGTCCTGCGCTTCCTGTCGGGACTCCACGATGTCTCCAACCGCTTCATGATGGCGTTCGATGTTTCCCCTGAAGGCGCCCTGCCGCGACTGGGTTTCGAAATCTACCCGACTTCCGTCGGCGACCGGGATCTTCGAGGCCTGCTCTCGGCCTGGCACACGACAGGGAGCCGCCATTGGCGCGGCCTGATGGATCGGCTGGCCGAAACGGGATTGTGCTCGCAGTCGAAGGCCGAAGGGCTATTGTCCTGGCCGAAGCAATGCATCCTCTACGGGGCGAACGGAGCCTGCGGCCTGCGCATGGGCATCAATCACGTCAAGATCGTGACGGACGCGGAGCGCTTGCGGGCGAAAGCCTATGCAGGTCTGCAGTGCTTCCCGCTTGCGCCCGACAGGCGGCGAGATGGAATGCCGACGGCATAAGCCCTCGCCGTGCTCGACCGCATCCTCCACAACGCCTGCCGGGTCGAGCTGACCGGCGAGTCCCGGCGCATGAGGAACGCGCTGGCGCTGCTGGACGGCAGCGAGGCTTGAAGGGTACCGGTCATGCGGGGGCAGCGCCTGATTCCGGAACAGCATGACCTCATTGCCAGCACGATGGGCAAGAGAGGAACTCGGGAAATGGATGGTCGACATTCACCGACAGGACGAAAAGCAGGTCGATCAGCTTCCTGACCACCGGCAGTTCGTTGACGGATGCTGCAAGGCGCCGCCGTTCTGACGGGGGATTATATGCCAAAGTCACAATCCTTCCCTCGCGCCACGGCTGGAATCTGACAACATCGCGGCTAG
>VYCX01000251.1 GCA_009843725.1 Boseongicola sp. SB0675_bin_26 | reverse complement strand
GTATCTTGTTTCGGGCAGTGCCCATTCACTTCATTGCAGCCGCAATCCGCGACATCTTCGACACGCGCGCCCCAAAAGATCAACGGCTGTCTGCGGCAACCAGTATAACGTTTGCGACATCAGTTTCAGCAAAAAACGACATTTCCGCAGACGTTGCCTGGAATCAGGTCCGGTTCGGACCCTGTCCTCAAGCGCAACCCTCGAGGGCATCATGACAGTGCCGTCCCGGTTCCGCAGGCGGGTAGGGCGTCGTCGGCCCGGCCCCACCCCGGTCTGGTGCCTACAGGCACCCGGCCAGCGTCGTGGCCATGTTGCGGATCAACTGCAGGTAGAGTGCCGGCCCCGGTTCGAGATCCGCCCCCAGCGGGTCGATCACGCCGGTACTGGCATCGGTTCCATCAAGGACCGTGGCGACGAGACCCGGGTTGAACTGTGGCTCCGCGAGGACGCAATCGATGCCTTCCTCTCGGACCCTGGCCTGGATCTCGGCGATCCGTGCCGGACTCGGATCGGACGCGTCACCAAGCGAGATCGCACCTGAGGCAGGGAAGTCGAACGCCGTCTCGAAATACTGGTATGCGTCGTGGAAGACGATGAACTTTCCGCCGCGAACCGGATCGAGGGTCTCGTTCACCTCGGCGGACAGGGCCTCGATTTCCGCCCTCCCGGTCGCAGCGTTGGCGAAGTAAGCGCCCGCATTGTCCGGGTCTGCCGCCGAAAGCTGCGCAGCGATCAGGTTCAGCCACGTGCCGGCATTTTCTGGCGAGAGCCAGGCATGTGGATCGTGGTCGCCATCCGCGTGTCCGTGATCGTCATGGGCGTGCTCGTCATGATCCTGATCGTGCCCCTCTTCATCGGCATGTGCATGATCCTCGTCATGTGCGTGTTCGTCATGATCCTGGTCATGCCCCTCTTCATCGGCATGTGCATGATCCTCGTCGTGCGCATGCTCTTCATGCTCCTCGCCTTCATGCGCGTGAGCCTCGAACAGGGCCCCTTCCCGGAAGTCGAGCAGGATCGTGCCGTCGGCGTCCAGCAATGCGATGACCGTCGCGTTCACTGCCAGGTTCTTCACGGCGTCGGCCATCCATGGTGCCAGGTCCTCGCCGATCCAAAACACGAGATCGGCGTCTTGAAGCGCGGCCGCCTCGGAGGGGCGCAGGCTGTATTCATGGGGCGAGGCCCCCGACGGCACGATGAGCTTGGGCGCGCCGATCCCTTCCATCACGCGTGCCACGAGCGAATGCACCGGCGCGATGTCGACTGCAACGCTTGGCACATCGGCCGCGGCGGTGCCGCCCGCCAGGGCGGCCAAGACCGAGAGAGGAAGCAGATTTCTGGACATCGGGTTCTCCATGTGATAATGTAACATTGGAAACGACATACCTGATATGAAATAACATGACAAGATACACGCGGCCCGCACCCGCCAAAGGCCCCGCCTTGGTGGGGTTTCAGAAGCATGACCACGACGCCTGCGTCGACGGGGCGTTGTCTGCCGCCGAGGCGCTCTGTGCGGAAAGGGGTCTGCGCCTGACGCCCGTGCGTCGGAAGGTGCTTGAACTGCTGCTTCAGGAACACCGGGCGCTTGGGGCCTACGCAATCCTCGACATGCTGCGCGAGGCGGGATTCGGATCGCAGCCGCCGGTCGCCTATCGCGCCCTTGAATTCCTTGCCGAGCATGGATTCGTGCACAGGATCGAGCGCCTGAACGCGTACGTTGCCTGCGTGCATCCGGAGAAGGCCCATTCGCCCGCCTTCATGGTATGCCGGCTCTGCGAGGCCGTGGCCGAGACGCATTCGACCCCTGCAAGAGGTGCGCTTGGCGCCGCGGCGCGCGCGGCCGGGTTTCAGATTGAGAGAACCGTCATTGAGGCCGAGGGGGTCTGCCCGGCATGCGCGGACCAGGCCGCGTCATGAACCTGATCAACGTCGAGGACCTGAGCGTCCGCTACGGCGCCAACACGGTGCTGCGCAATGTCGGCCTGACAGTGGAACCTGGCGAGATCGTCACCATTGTCGGTCCGAACGGATCAGGCAAGACAAGCCTCTTCAGGGCCATAATTGGCGCGACCAAGCCAGCCGCAGGACGGGTCACGCTCCAGCCAGGCATCAGAATCGGGTATGTGCCGCAACGGCTGCACGTCGACCCGACACTTCCGATCACCGTGGAGCGTTTCATGCGCCTTGGCGGTCGTGTGCGCCGCCAGGACTGCGCAACGGCGCTGGATGCAGCCGGTGTCCCGGACCTGTTGAAACGGCAGATGTCACAACTGTCGAGCGGCCAGTTTCAGCGCGTGCTGCTGGCGCGCGCCTTGATCGCTCGGCCCGAGATCCTGCTTCTGGACGAAGCGACCCAAGGTCTGGATCAGCCCGGATCCGCCGCATTCTACCGACAGGTCGAAACGGTTCGCGCCGCAACTGGCTGCGCCGTGTTGATGATCAGCCACGAGTTGCATGTCGTCATGAGTGCGTCAGACCGAGTGGTTTGCCTCAACGGCCACGTTTGCTGCGAAGGAACGCCGGCAGTCGTGGCCTCCGCTCCGGAGTACCGGGCGCTGTTCGGAACCGGCACAGGAGGGGCACTGGCGCTCTATCGGCACGACCACGATCACGACCACAGCCACGATCACATGCATGGCCACGAGGCGGCGGAATGATGTTCGACGACTTCATGGTCCGGGCGACGCTTGCCGGAGTCGGGGTGGCCTTTGCAGCGGCCCCGCTCGGCTGCTTCGTTGTCTGGCGGCGAATGGCGTATTTCGGCGATGCCACGGCTCATGCGGCGATGCTCGGCGTCGCGCTGTCATTGGCAATGCAGATGTCTGTTTTTGTCGGCGCGGCGATGGTGGCGCTTGGCATGGCTGTAACCGTGAACTTGTTGACGGGACGCGGCTATGCGATCGACACGGTCCTGGGCGTGCTGGCCCATTCCGCACTCGCCTTCGGGCTGGTCGCGGTCTCCTTTCTGTCCGGCATCCGGATCGACCTGATGGCCTATCTCTTTGGCGACATCCTGGCCGTGTCACGGGGCGACCTTTTGGTCATTTGGGGCGGGGCTGCACTCGTGGTCGGCCTGATCGCATCGCGCTGGTCGGCGCTGCTGACCGCCACCTTGAACGAGGAGCTTGCCTATGCCAGCGGACTTGATCCGAGGCGGGAACAGCTGATCCTGACCCTGTCTCTGGCAGTCACCGTGGCCGTCGCGATCAAGGTTGTGGGCGTGCTGCTGATCGCCGCCATGCTGATCATTCCCGCCGCCGCTGCC
>VYCX01000241.1:2389-3269 GCA_009843725.1 Boseongicola sp. SB0675_bin_26 | reverse complement strand
CGATGCTTCCAAACCATCAATCAAAGAGTCAAAATCACTGTGACAAGACACTAGTCGACGACTTTCGCATGTCGCGCCGACTCAAGGTGGTCTGCGCCACAGGCAATGGCACCGCATCTGCTTTTGCGCCCGAGCTTCTGACCCGCATAGGTGTGGACGTGGTGGAAAGCCATAGCTGCCTTGACTACACGTTTCCCAACTACAATCCGAATCCCGAATCGATGGAAATGCTGCATGACATGGCGGATGCCGTTAGATCCTCAGGTGCTGATCTGGCGCTTGGGTTTGATGGAGACGGCGACCGCTGTGGAGTGGTTGACAATGAGGGAGAGGAGATTTTCGCCGACAAGGTGGGCGTGATCTTGGCTCGCGATCTGGTCAAACAGCATCCCGCGGCGACCATTGTCGCGGACATGAAGTCGACGGGGCTTTTTGCTTCCGACCCAGTGCTGCAGGCGCATGGGGTGGTGGCTGACTACTGGAAAACAGGTCATTCCCACATGAAGAGGCGGGTCCGGGAAGTCGGTGCGCTGGCCGGGTTCGAGAGGTCTGGCCACTGCTACTTCGCTGAACCGCTGGGGCGTGGTTATGACTGCGGCATGCGTGCAGCGGTCGAAATCTGCAAACTGCTAGATCGCAATCCGGAATTGAGCATGTCGGACCTGCGCAAGGCGCTCCCGCGCACCTACTCCAGCCCCACCATGTCACCATATTGCGACGATTCAGAGAAACATGGCATACTGGCGAGGCTTGTGGAGAAATTGTTGGCCAAGCGTCAAGCAGGAGAGAGAATCGCGGGACGGGAGATCAAGGAAATCTCGACTGTCGATGGGGCGCGAGTCGTGCTTGACAATGGCGGATGGGGCTTGGTGCGGGCATC
>VYCX01000241.1:0-2379 GCA_009843725.1 Boseongicola sp. SB0675_bin_26 | reverse complement strand
CGGCAAACACGCCCAATCTGGTGGTCGTTTGCGAGAGTCCCGAAAGCGATGCCGAGATGCGCGCGATCTTTTTCGACATTGATGAAGTAATCCAGACCGAGCAACAAGTCGGTCGCTACGATCAATCGTTGAATTGAGACTCCTTGAGATCGCTGCCATCGACCTCTGATTGACAGCTCGAGGTGAGCCGGTGGCGTTCGGCGTGCTCAATGGTGCAGGAGGGTGCGTGCCGCAAGGCGGGGCAGCTTTCCCTGCCTCTCCAACGTCTGCCTGCACTGCTTGCTCGACGACTGGTGCCACCGCACATGACGCAAACGGATTGCCGGAGGCGACAAGATCATCGTCCGCCATGCGGACGACTTCGTGTGCGGCTTCCGGCACGAGAACGACGCGAAGCGATTCCTCCAGGATCCCGGCGAGAGGCTGGCACGCTTCGGACGGGAACTTCGTCCGGACTAGACCCGGCTCATCGGCATCGACGCCGCTCCTTCCGTTAGGAGCGTCGCGAAGTCCGACATTGGGATCGGTGCCGAGAGGCGGCTGACGGCTTCCTGGGAACTTGCGCCTGGATCGGCTTTCCTATGCCGAATGCGAACCTGCGGCGCAAAGGTCAGGGCTTGGCTGGTCGGGGCCAGGAATAGCTCCTGCAGCTGTTGTGCGGTCTGCGGTCTCCACCGGGATGCGAAATCGGGCCGTCCGCGATCTCGGATCATCAGGAAATTCGCTGCCTCCGAGGGCGGTCTCAGAGCTCAATCCGCTTGCCTCGACCTCCGCCTCGACAGTGACTTGGTCACCATCAGAAGCTCAAAGTCGTTCGGCATCAGATGGTCGCCCTTCTCAATGCGGATGCGGTCGCATGCCGCTTTGACTGCAAGCATGGCGTGACTGCGACAAATGGCTTGCATTCACGAAACAAAGAAGTATACTCCCTATAGAGCGAACATTGGAACGGTTGCAAGTCCTGTCTCCAAACAGGGAGTGGACGCCGCGTTTTCGCATGCTGTGGCAAGTTGATGCGCAAGGGCACCTAGGAGGAAGCTATGGCTGACATGAGCGTGGACTTTTGTGGACTGAACTTCAAGAATCCCGTGGTCATCGCTTCGCTGGAGACGACCAACAGTCCTGACCTGATGCGGCAGTGTTTCGATGGCGGCGCGTCCGGAGCAATCATCAAGACGCTTACTGACATAGAGGACATGGCGCGCCTCACGGAAAACTCGAAGTACTGCGTGATGAATTCCAAGGGCGATGTGATCCGCGGCAAGGCGGCTCGTGATTTCGTCTTCTACAGCCGGTCGGGCTATTCCAGCACCCATTACAAGGATTGGATTGGCAACCTTGTCGAGACTCAGAAATACGCCGCCGAACGCGGCGCGCACCTGATTGGCAGCGCGGGCGCCAAGGACGTCAACGGCTGGAAGGACATCTGCCGCACGATTGAGGATTGTGGCCTGCCGATGGTTGAGCTGAACTTCGGCTGTCCGCATCCGGCGATGATGCCTGGCGTGCACGGCGGCTCGATGATCGGGCAGGAGCCAGAGGTCGCTTTCGAGGTTACGCGACACGTCTGCGAATCGGTGAGCATTCCAGTCGTGATCAAGCTGACGCCCGACCAGTCCAAGCCCATGGAGGTGGCGCGGGCGGCCAAGGACGCTGGCGCGGCGGCCGTGACAGCGATCAACCGGCATACCGGATTTGTCGTCGACATCGAAACCGGCCAGCCCAGGATCGGCGGTCCGGCAGGCATCGGCGGGACCTGGGTCAAGCCGCTGTCCCTGCGCTGGGTGCACCGCATCCATGAGGAACTGGGCATTCCGGTCTCCGGTTCAAACGGCATATTCGACCATCGTGACGTCATCGAGTTCCTGATGGCCGGGGCAGGTATCGTGCAGGTCGGCTCGATCCTCATGGTAAAGGGGATCAAGTGGCTGCCGAAGATAATCGAGGGTGTGGATGCCTTCATGGACACGCACGGCTACGAAAGCGTGCACGAGATGATCGGGCTGGCGTCCAAGCGTTCGGTCAAGGACTATTCCGAGCAGTTCTCGAAGAACCGCATGCATGCGGTCGTCAACGAGGACACCTGCAAGAATCCCACCTGCAACATCTGCATTCAGGTCTGCTTTTACGAGGCGCTCTCGCAGAACCCTGACGGCAGGATCGACGTTCATGCTGACAACTGCATCGGATGCGAGCTTTGTCTCGACGTGTGCCCGTTCGACTCCGTCGAGATGAAGGAGACGTCCTCTGAGCAATTGCAGGCCGGTTTCTTCGACATCCCCGACGCCGTGTTCGAAACCGGCAAGTTCAAGACCAACCGCAACAACGGGTGCGTTTCTGATATGGGGTAGGTTATTCCCGTTCTGTTCTTCCTTCATA
>VYCX01000519.1 GCA_009843725.1 Boseongicola sp. SB0675_bin_26 | reverse complement strand
GGCATGGCTGGCATGGATCACCTTGTCTGCTACGCCATGAAAGCGAACTCGAACCAGGCCGTGCTCACGGTAATGGCTCGACTTGGCGCAGGCGTCGATGTCGTGTCGGGCGGCGAGTACCGAAGGGCGGTCGCGGCAGGCTTCCCTGGCGAGCGGATTGTCTTCTCGGGCGTGGGCAAGACCGCGGACGAAATGGAATTGGCGCTGTCCGGTGGCCTTAGGCAGATCAACGTCGAGAGCGAGTCCGAACTGCGAAGGCTTTCCGAAGTTGCCGTTCGGCTTGGCATGACGGCGCCGATAGCCATTCGGATCAATCCCGATGTGGATGCACGGACTCACGAGAAGATCGCCACCGGCAGGTCCGAGAACAAGTTCGGCGTTCCGGTCAGCCGTGCGCGCGAGATCTACGCAGAGGCGGCCGGCCTGCCGGGCCTGGACGTTGCGGGCATCGACGTCCATATCGGCTCGCAGCTTACTGAACTTGGACCCTACGAACGGGCCTATGAAATGGTGGCGGAACTGGTCCGCGTGCTGCGGTCCGACGGCCATGACATCCGGCGGCTCGATCTCGGGGGCGGATTGGGGATTCCCTACGAGCGATCAAGTTCCGCGCCGCCGCTTCCGATCGAGTACTGCGACGTGATCAGGCGGACCGTCGGGGACCTGGATTGCGAAATCGAGTTCGAGCCCTGGCGGCTGATTGCCGGAAATGCGGGGCTGCTGGGCGCGGGGGTCGTATACGTCAAGGCCGGCCTGGATCGCGAATTCCTGATCCTCGATGCCGCGATGAACGACCTGGTGCGCCCTGCCATGTATGGCGCTCATCACGAAATTGTGCCCGTGACCGAGCCCGTTCCGGGCACGGAACAGGCAACATATGACGTCGTGGGTCCCGTTTGCGAATCCGGAGACACCTTCACGCGCGGGCGCGAAATGCCGCCCGTCGCTGAGGGAGATCTCGTTGCGTTCCGCTCGGCGGGCGCCTATGGGGCGGTGATGGCATCGGAATACAATTCCAGGCCCTTGGTTCCCGAGGTGCTGGTCAGCGAACGCCGGTTTGCAGTGGTCAGGCCGCGCCCGGCATTTGACGAAATGATCAATCGCGATATCATCCCGGCATGGCTCAAGGGGTAGGCAAGGCCTGGCCCAAGAAGGAACCGGAACCCATGACCGGTCAAGGCGAACTTCCTCCGGAGGTCGGGCAGCGGCTCAGGCGGCCGCTGGCCCTGACCTTGATCGGCCTTCTTGCCGAACGCCTTGCACGCGCGTTTTGGCCGTTCTGGACCGTGCTGCTCTTTGCATGTTCCGCTTTGCTGCTTGGATTGCACGAGATCCTGTCGCTGGAAGTGGCGTGGGCGTTCGGAATCCTGGCAATGCTGGCGGCGCTGGTCACTCTTGGCTTTGCCGTGCGCCGGTTCAGGTTCCCAAGGCGCAGGGAGGCGCTGGACCGGCTCGATGCGACCTTGCCGGGCCGGCCGATCGCGACCGTGGCTGACCGGCATGCCATTGGTGCGGGCGACGCCGGGTCCGAGGCGATCTGGCAAACCCATGTCGGACGCATGACAAGACGCCTGGACGAGGCTCGGGCGGTTGAGCCGGATCTCCGGCTTTCCCGGTTTGATCTGTTCGGGCTTCGCTATGTCGCGCTTCTCTGCCTTGCGGTCGGGTTGCTGTTCGGATCCTTCCTGAAAGTTGGCACCTTGGGCGAGGTCATGCTTGACGAGCAGGCATTGGCCTTGGAGTCCTCCTGGGAGGGATGGGTCGAGCCGCCGTACTATACCGGACGGCCAAACCTCTATCTCAACGACATCACGCAGGCCTGGCTCGCGGTTCCCGAGGGCAGCAAGGTGACAATCCGCCTTTATGGAGGCGTCGGAGACCTGACGCTGCACGAAACCGTGTCGGGCCGGACCAAGGACGTGCCTCCGGCAAGCGATCCATCGCAAAGCTTCAGCGTCAACCAGGACGGCGAGATCAGGATCGACGGTCCGGGCGGTCGGGAATGGACCATGGAAGCCGAGGCGGATCTCGTGCCGGAAATAGAATTTGCCGGGCCGGTCACGCGCGGCGAGGGGGGCCGGATGGAAGCGCCCTTTGCCGCTCGGGACGACTACGGGGTCGTTGGAGGGTGGATCGAGATGATCCTCGACGAAGGGCAGGTTGACCGTCGATACGGGCTGGCGCCGGATCCCGAGCCGCGCGAACCGGTCCTGCTGGAATTGCCGCTGACGATTGCCGGCGACCGGTCCGAATTCTCCGAAACCGTGATCGGCGACTTTTCACGCCATCCGTGGGCCAATCTGCCCGTTCGCGCGGAACTGGCGGCACTTGACGATGCCGGACAGCAGGGGGTGTCCGAACCGCATTCCGCGATCCTGCCGGGCCGGCGGTTCTTCGACCCGCTTGCCCAGTCAATCATCGAAGGGCGGCGCGACCTCCTCTGGAACAGGGAGAATGCCGTGCGCGTGGCGCAGGTCCTTCGTGCCGTGTCCCATAGTCCGGAGGGCGTCTTCCGCTCCGCCAGCGACTTCATGATGCTCCGGTTCATTGTCAGGCGCCTGGAGGCGCGGGCTTCGCTGGGCCGACTGGACAACGCGTCCGTCGAGGAACTTGAGGAGGCGCTCTGGAACCTTGCTGTGCGGATTGAGGAGGGCGATCTTTCGGACGCGCTCGCGCGATTGCGGCGGGCAGAAGAACGACTTGCCGAGGCGATCCAGAACGGCGCGAGCGATGAGGAGATCGCGGACCTGATGCGGGAATTTCGAGAAGCGATGCGGGACTACCTGAGTCAGCTCGCCGAGCAGCAAGGAGAAGGGCAGGACCAGCAGCTCGCCGAGGGCGAGGCCATGGAGATTGGTCCCCAGGAACTTGATGCTCTCCTGGACCGGTTGCAGGAACTGATGGAACAAGGGCGCATGGCCGAGGCAGCGCAGCTCTTGGAACAGTTGCGCGGGATGATGGAGAACAGCTTCGCCGCCCGCGGCCAGCCGTCGCCTGGACAGCAGGCAATGGAGGGTCTGGCAGAGACGCTGCGCGAGCAGCAAGGGCTGTCGGACGAGGCGTTTCGGGACTTGCAGGAACAACGTGGCGGCAGCCAGGCCGGCCGGTCCCTGGGCAACCTCGGGCGAGAAGGAAGTGACGGCGAAGGACTGCGGCACGGCGAAGGCGGGCAGCAGGGCCAGGGCGGACAGCAGGAGGGGGGTGGCGAGAGAAGCCTTGCAGACCGTCAGGGAGCTTTGCGGCAGGCACTCAGCCGGCAGATGCAGCACCTGCCGGGCG
>VYCX01000215.1 GCA_009843725.1 Boseongicola sp. SB0675_bin_26 | reverse complement strand
GACGGCGGTGACCGCGTCGAAGGCGAGGCACTTGCGCAGGTCGTCGGCGCTGTCCGGTCGCCGGTCCTGATCGCCTGGATGAGCGGACTCGGCGCCATCGGCAACCGCCAAACCGCGGCCCTGATCGGCGTCGCCCCCGTCGCCCGCGACAGCGGGACTCTGAAGGGCGGGCGACACATGGCGGCGATGGCGCCCCGCACGTTCAATCCCGGCATGAAGGAAACGTACGAACGGCTCGTCGAAAGAGGCAACCCCGCAAGGTCGCCGTGACCGCGGTCATGCGGAAGCTCGTCGTGACCGCGAACGCCCTGCGGCGCGACCGGCGCACGTGGGAGGACCGGACGGCGGACGCCGCCTGACACCCGGGCGGGCCGCGTCTCGCGGCGGCCCCGGAACGAATCAATCGGCCGGTCGCGCCCTTGCGACCGGCGTGCCTTCTTTCGCCCGGACGGCCGTCCGGATGCGGACAAGCTGTGAAAAACCCGGTTCCGGATGCCCGAAAGCCGTCGAAAGAGACCGCATCCGGCCTTGCCTCGAAACATGGACGCTTGATCCGGGTCCCGGCCTTCGTGGTCCGGAACCAGGTTCAATTGTCCGCCTCCGGCCGCGCCAGCCCAGCACGGCCGCGGCGTGCACGGCGTCTGCCACCCCCTCCGCCGGACGCCCGACGGCCAGGCGTAGGGATCGACCGGGTCGGAGTTCTGCTCTTTCTTCAGGATGGCAGCGATGGCATCTGTCAGGGCCATCTTGCGGCCGGCATCCCGGCCAGGGCGCAAGTCGACCGTGACCAGCGGCAGGCCGTCCCCAAGGATGCCGCATGCCTCGCGCACAGCAACGTAGTCATACTTGATCTCCTTGGGGGCAAGTGTGTCAAGCAGGGCTTGTTTCACACCTTCGCGGACACGTATCCTGGTATCTTGATTGGAGCCCTCGGGCACCTCGACGCGGATGACGGGCATGGAATTCCCCTTGGTCTGAGTCTTGTTTCAGGCGTTCAGGTCAAGGGCGTAGTCCGCCACATCCTGCAAGGAAGTGCCGACACGGTGCGGCTCGACACCGAGGCGTTCCAAGGGGAGGCTGTACCGGTTGAGCCAGATGGTTCGGTAGCCAAACCAGGTGGCGCCGCAGATATCCCAGCAGTTGGAAGAGACGAACAGGATCTCTCCGGCGTCACAGCCGAAGGCATCCGGGCCCATCTGGTAGGCCTCTGGTGCGGTCTTGAAGCGCTTGACCGTGTCGACGCTGAGAACGTGGTCGAAATACCCATCGAGCCCCGAGGCTTTCACGGCCTGGCCCAACATCCAGGGCGTTCCGTTGGACAGGATCGACAGTGCAATGCCTGCATCTCTGAGGCGTTGCAGTTGTTCGGCATTTTCCGGAAAGGCGGACAGCTCGGCATACTGCCCCATCAGCCGACCACTTGAGCGTTCGGTCAACTCCTGGCCCAGGGCCTCACATGCATATTCCAGGGCATCGCTCGTCACTTGCCAGAAGTCCGCGTATTGGTCGCACATGTTGCGCAGGCGCGTGTATTCGATCTGTTTGTCACGCCAGACGGTGGCCAATTGAGCTCCTTTCCCGGGGAACAGTTCTTCGGCCAGGGCACCGACGGAATAGACGTCGAACAAGGTTCCATAGGCGTCGAGGGCGATGGCTTTGAGGGGCATGAGTTTGTCTCTTTCGTGTTGAGCTTCGGCGTTTCGGATCAATTGGACGCCTGCGGTGGGCACAACGTCCAGATCAGGAAAATGGTCAGGAGGGCGGTGACGCCCGCCGTGGCATGGCCGAGTGTGAAGTCGCCCGTCACGTCGGCCAGATATCCCGCATGAGGGGGCCCGGAGGCCGGACCGGCCTCCGGGCTGACATGGCATCAGCCGTAAAGCGCCTCGATGTCCGCAAAGCGGTCGCCGCCCCAGAAGGGGTCCCCGTCAATCAGGACGAAGGGCGAGCCGAAGACACCGCGTTCCAGCGCAGTTTCGGTCACCTCTCTCAGACGGTCCTTGACGGCCTGACACTTTGCGCCCGCCATCGCCTTGTCCCGGTCAAAGCCGAGGCTTTCGGCAGCCTCAAGCGCCGCATTCGGGTCTGCGGTATCGCGTCCATCAATCCAGAAGGCCTTGTAGGCCGCCTCGACAAATGCCCCCATCTTTTCCGGGGCTTCACGTTCCACCCAATATGCCAGACGCGAGGGCGGCACCGAACTGGCCGGGAAATTCGCAGGGGTCTGCATGCGCTCCACACCGTCGATCTTGGCGCGTCTGAACACGTCCTTGAAAACGTAGTCGCATTTCAGCGGATGGGCGAGCGGCGCCCCGCCATGGGCCTTGTAGACCGCGCCGATCAGGAAGGGCCGCCAGTTGACCTTGCGCCCGACAGTCGAAGCGAGGTCACCCACCCTGCGGCAGGCCAGAAAGCCATAGGGCGATGCGAAGTCGAAATAGAAATCAAGTGATTCCGTCATGGTCATGCTCCTTGTGGCGGGGGTCACCAGGGTTCCTTGAAGGGCCGTAGGTCCATCTCGAAGGTCCAGGCGTTCCGGGGTTGTGCATGTAGCTGCCAATAGGCCTCGGCGATGTCATCAGGTTTCAGGAGGCCGTCTTCGCCGCGGGCCTCGAACATTTCGGGGAACAGCTCTCTGGCGTTCGAGTTGTCGATCAGCCCGTCAATGATGACATGGGCGACATGCACCCCTTCGGGGCCAAGCTCTCGCGCCATGCTTTGCGCCAGAGCGCGCAGGGCGTGCTTGCCTCCGGCAAAGGCCGCGAACCCGGAACTGCCACGCATTGAGGCTGATGCACCGGTGAAAAGGATGGTGCCTTGCCCACGCGCCTTCATCCGCCCGGCAACCTCGCGGCCTAACAGGAAACCCGCCAGCGCGCACGTCTCCCAGACTTTGCGATATACGCGGGTCGTGGTCTCGGAAATCGGGAAGCGGACATTGCCGCCGACATTGAACACACAGGCCGCAACGGGACCGATCTGTTCGGCCGCCAAGACCAGTTGCTTGACCGCGTCTTCGTCCCGCGCATCGGAGTGCACCCCGGTGGCTTGCCCGCCAGCAGCTTCGATCTCGGCAATCAGGGGCGACAAATCTCCACGACGACGAGAGGCCACCACATGCAGCCCTTCACGCGCAAACCTCCGGGCAATGGCAGAGCCGAGATTTTCTCCGGCGCCGATGACAAGGGCTGTCTGGGTCATGAGTGGATTCCTTCGGTGGCCATTTCTCTAGCCTCGATTCCCAAATGAACTTTCCTTCATGACATTTGCTCAGATGGCGCGG
>VYCX01000401.1 GCA_009843725.1 Boseongicola sp. SB0675_bin_26 | reverse complement strand
GAAGACGCCCGGCATGTCGCATTTCCATTGCGATCCCCCGCTTTCTGTCGCAGGTGTTGCAGCGCTGTGCGCAAATGGCAAGCGGCGACCGGGGAGAGGACCGAGCATGTGCCGATCCTTGCGTCGTCTGGCACTTGGCGGCATCTGCGGCAAGACGATTGGAGACTGCGAAACGGAATGAATGCACCGAAATTCGATACGTCGCCCAAGGTGTCCGACGAGATTCGCAAGACCACGTGCTACATGTGCGCGTGCCGCTGCGGCATCAACGTTCACATGAAGCGCGGACAGGTTGCCTACATCGAGGGCAACAAGGATCATCCCGTCAACAGGGGCGTCCTTTGCGCCAAGGGCTCTTCGGGCATCATGCAGCATCTCTCCCCCGCCCGGCTGCGCGCGCCGATGAAGCGCGCCGGGCCGAGAGGTTCGGGCCAGTTCGAGGAGATCTCCTGGGACGAGGCCCTCGAGACCGCTGTGTCCTGGCTGAAGCCTCTGCGCGAGACCGATCAGTCGCGGTTCGCGTTTTTCACCGGTCGAGACCAGTCGCAGAGCTTCACGTCCTATTGGGCACAGGCGTTTGGAACCCCGAACTACGCTGCGCATGGCGGCTTTTGTTCCGTCAACATGGCAGCGGCCGGCATCTACACGATGGGCGGGGCCTTCTGGGAATTCGGCCAGCCCGACTGGGATCGCACGAAGCTCTTCATGATCTTCGGCGTTGCCGAGGATCACGATTCCAACCCGATCAAGATGGGCATCGGCAAGCTGAAGGCGCGGGGCGCACGGATCATCGGAGTCAATCCGGTTCGTACCGGATACAATGCGGTTGCGGATGAGTGGCTGGGCATAACGCCTGGCACGGACGGGCTGTTCATCCTGTCGCTGGTCCATTGCCTGATGAAAGCTGGCCGGATCGATCTGGAATACCTCGCGCGCTTCACGGACGCGCCTTGCCTTGTGAACGGCGACTGCGCGTCCGACGAGTTCGGGCTGCTCCTGGCCAACGAGGCCGGAAAGAAGCTCGTCATCGATCGTCGGACCGGCGGGATCGCGGCCTATGACGCGCAAGGGATCCAGCCTGACCTTTCGGCAGTGCACCACGCCGAAGGCGTTTCGCACCGCACCGTGCTGCAGCACATGGCTGACAGGTACTTGAGTGACGAATTCGCGCCGGAGGCCGTGGCATCCAGGGTCGGGATCGAGGCGGGCCGCATTCGCGCCGTCGCGGCGGAACTTGCGCGCGTCGCCTTTGACGAAGCCATCGAGCTCGAACGGGAGTGGACCGACTTTCGGGGCGAAACCCA
This sequence comes from Boseongicola sp. SB0675_bin_26, assembly GCA_009843725.1. GTDB lineage: Bacteria > Pseudomonadota > Alphaproteobacteria > Rhodobacterales > Rhodobacteraceae > JAJEFO01. The sequence goes on along the minus strand of VYCX01000401.1, from coordinate 1,982 downwards.
TTCAAGGATGATCGGCCGTCCGGTCAGTTTCCATGCCATGCGCGGGATCAGCGCGCATGCCAACGGCTTCCAGACCTGCCGGGCGCTGCACCTCCTGCAAATCATCCTTGGCAGCGTCGAGGTTCCCGGCGGCTTCCGTTTCAAGCCGCCCTACCCGAAGCCCGCGATGGTTCACCCGAAGCCCCATGCAAGCGTGACGCCAGGTCAGCCGCTCGACGGACCATTGCTTGGCTTTGTCCATGGACCCGACGATCTGCTGGTCGACCAAGACGGCAAGCCCAAGCGCATCGACAAGGCGTTTTCGTGGGAGAACCCGATGAGCGCTCACGGCCTCATGCACATGCTCATCTCGAACGCGCATGCCGGAGATCCCTACAGGATCGACACCATGCTTCTCTACATGGCGAACATGGCATGGAACTCGTCGATGAACACGTCCGGTGTCATGAAGATGCTCACGGACAAGGATGACAGCGGCGAATACGCGATTCCCCGGATTATCTATTCGGACGCCTATTCGTCGGAGATGGTGGCCTATGCGGACCTGATCCTGCCCGACACCACGTATCTTGAGCGGCACGACTGCATTTCGCTCCTTGACCGCCCCATCTGCGAGCCCGAGGCGGCCGCCGACGCCATCCGCTGGCCCGTGGTCGAACCGGATCGCGACGTGCGCGGCTTCCAGTCGGTTCTTTGCGATCTTGGCGCACGGCTTGGCCTGCCCGGGTTCGTGAACGCGGACGGATCGCCAAGGTACAAGGACTACGCCGACTACATGCAGAACCACGAAAGGGCGCCCGGAGTCGGTCCGCTTGCCGGCTGGCGCGGCAGCGGCGACGAACATGGGCGTGGCGCGCCGAATCCGAACCAGATCTCGAAATACATCGAGAACGGTGGTTTCTGGATCAGCCACATCCCGGAACGGGCCGCGTTCTACAAGCCCTGGAACATGGACTATCAGGATTGGGCCGTCTCCTTGGGCCTCGCCGACAGACCCTGCCCCTATCTCTTCAGTCTCTGGTGCGAGCCGCTGCGCCGCTTTCAGCTGGCCGCGGAGGGCCGTCATCGCCTGTCTCCGCCGGAGCATCTGAAGGCCCGCTATGCCGAGGTGATGGATCCCCTTCCCCTATGGTATCCGCCACATTCGTCCGGCGAGAGCGGCTACGACGTCCATGCGGTGACGCAGCGCCCGATGGCCATGTATCACTCCTGGGGCTCCCAGAACGCGTGGCTGAGACAGATTCACGGCCGAAACCCGCTCTATGTCCCGACACGGATCTGGGAGTCCGAGGGATTTCGGGACGGCGACTGGGCGCGCCTGAGCTCGCCGCACGGGGAGATTGTCGTGCCCGTCGCGCACATGGCGGCCTTGAACGAGAACACGGTCTGGACCTGGAACGCGATCGGAAAGCGAAAGGGCGCGTGGTCGCTGCATGAGAATGCGCCGGAGGCAACAAAGGGATTCCTGCTGAACCACCTCATCCACGAATTGCTGCCGCCACAGGGAGACGGCCTCCGGTGGGCCAATTCGGACCCGGTCACAGGCCAGGCGGCCTGGTTCGACTTGCGGGTCAGGATCGAAAGGGTCGCCGCGCCTGAGGAGACGCAACCGAGCCATCCCCCCCAAGCGAGCCCTGTCGCCAAGCCCCCCGATCTCGTCGCCCGGAAGAGCGGCGCATGATGCAGGATCCTGCCGCCATGGCTGCGTGTCGCAACGAAAGGCCCCTGCCGCCCCGGCCTGGCCTGCGCCCTTGCGCCGGGCCGGATTGCGTGTCTTGCGAGATCCCGGCGTGACGTCCCTGCCCAGCCATACGGACAGGTCGCTTGGCCTTGTCATCGATCTTGACACCTGTGTCGGGTGCCATGCCTGCGTTACGGCCTGCAAGGGATGGAACACGGAAAACTACGGCGCACCGCTCGCGGACGCTGACGCCTACGGCCCGAATCCGGTGGGCAGCTTTCTCAACCGGATCCATTCCTAC
>VYCX01000446.1 GCA_009843725.1 Boseongicola sp. SB0675_bin_26 | reverse complement strand
TGCGGGAACAGGCCGAAATGCTGGAACACCATCCCGATCCTGGACCGTCGAAGTTCCGTCATTCGCGCCTTGGAGGCTGCGAGGACATCCTCGCCCTCGATCGAGACATGACCCGCCGTCGGCTCGACAAGACGCGAGATTCCCCGGAGCAGCGTTGACTTTCCCGACCCTGAGAGGCCCATGATCACGAAGAGTTCGCCTTCGGCCACCTCGAAGCAGGCGTCGCGCACGGCCGGGATGCATCCGTGCCCCTCCAGGCGGCAGGCAATGTCCCGCGCGCTGCCGCCCTCGTCCTGCGCCCGCCGGAAGGCGGACGCAGCATCGGACCCGAAGACCTGCCAGAGTCCGGCAACGGAAATGGCAGGCTGTTCCGCCATGGAGATCAGCGTGTCGCCGCGTCCACGACAGGTTTCCACGTGGCTTCGTTGCCTGCCATCCAGTCGGCGACCACCGCCTCGACGCTGCCGCCGTCCACGTCGACGGCTCCCATCATGGGTTGCTGGTCTTCCACCGACAGCGTGTAGCTGGTGAGAATCTCGAAGGCGGCCGGCCACTTGTCCTCGATCCCGACCCAGCCTGCCTTGAAGATGCGGCTTGGCGCGAAATCACAGTCATTGACGGCGTTCGGGTTCGGTCCCCATGCCGGATCGTTGAAGCACTCCTCGTTGCCGACCGGGAGGTCAACGAACTGCACGTCGTAGGCGGACATTGCCCAGTGCGGCTGCCAGAAAGTGATCAGCAGCGGCGATTCCCGCTCGGTCGATGCGCGAAGCTCCGCGATGAGCGCGCCTTCGGAGCCGGCCGGCACCGCCTTGAAAGGCAGGTCAAGCCCCGTCATGCGGTCGGCGCCGGGCGTGCCCCAGTCGGCAGGATAGTCCACCAGGCGACCGGCGGGCAGCGTCTCGGCGGTGGCAAAGGTCCCGGCGCAGTCCTTCAGGGCCTCCCAGGCCGGGAGCCCCGGGCACAGTTCCGCCACGTGGGCCGGATAGGCAATCCCCTCTTTCGCGTCGAGGCCGAGGTCACCAAGTTCGACGACGCCCCCGCCCTCGACTTTCTTGGCGTAGTCGTCGGAGACGTTCGATGACCAGATTTCCACGGCCGCGTGCAACTCTCCGTCCGACATCGCCTGGTACATGTTCATGTAGCCTGCCGTGACATATTCGACCTGATATCCGGCCGCCTTGAGCATCTCGCCCGCCACGTGGGTGGAGATGTGCTGGCCCGTCCATTCGTTGATGGCAAGCTTGATCGGCTCGTCAACCGCACCCAACTCGGCCGCCTGAACGCCCGAGGCGGCAAGCACGGCCGCAACTGTTGTGACTGTCTTGATCATCTGACTCTCGCGCTGGAGCCCCGGCGTTCAGGCCGGGGAGGAAAGCGCGCCCCCGTTTCTGTTTGCGTGAAAATGGAACAGGCAGCCGCCGCCGCCTGCCCGAGGGCGGGTTCCCCCGCCAAGGAAGGAGAATGATGCGGCTTGCACCGCTCGCGGAGTCGCCGAGGCCTTTCCGGTGACTCCGGCAGGAGCCAGGCTCCCCTCGCACAACCTGTTCACCCTCGCCGCGAGTCGCCCCGTTTCGTGCCTGACCGGCGTGTCTGCCGACGAATCGTCGAGGCCCCGGCACCGAAGAGGCACGCCGGGGTCGGCTTGCAACGCATGGATCAGGGTGGGCTGGATGACGGCGTCCTTTCCTGTGCCGGTCAGCATGGGCGTTCGGAACCTCGACCTCCCAAGCCTCTCCCGTCAGGGAAAGGTCGCTGACTTTGCGTCTCTCGATCGTCAATGCGCTTCATTCTCGTCCGTGTGGCGATTGTCCTGACCACGGGACTCGTGGTTTAACCAGACTGGCCGCCAATTTCACATGACTGGTCAGATGCTCCTCGAGAAGATCGACGACTATCACATTCTTGTCGTGGTCACGCCGCATTTCAACATTGCGGCCACGATGTCGTTCTTGGATCCATTTCGCGCAGCAAACTATATCGAAGGCAAGTCGTTTTTTCACTGGTCGATCGTTTCGGAAAGGGGCGGACCCTGCTTGGCAAGCAACGGCGTGACGATCGACACCGGTGCGCTTTCCAGCATTCGGGGCAAGGCCCCCGAACTGGTGATGCTCTCCACAAGCTGGACACCGGAGTCGTTTTCCAGCGCTGCCCTGCATGCGAATCTGTGGCGCTTTGCACGCTCTGGAAGCAGTGTCGGTGCGTTGGACACCGGCGCGTTCATCCTGGCTGAAGCCGGGCTGCTCGATGGGCGCCAGGCAACCGTGCACTACGAACATCTCGGCGCCTTTGTCGAGAAGTTCCCGGACATCGGGGTGTGCGATGACCTCTTTGTCTCCGACGAGAGCCGGATCACCTGTTCGGGCGGCACGGCGGCAACCGACTGCGCGCTTTTCCTGTTGAGCGAATTGCGAGGCAAGGGCCTTGCCAACGCGGCCGCCAAGTACCTGTTTGTCCAAGGCGTGCGCACAGCGGGGACACGGCAGGTTGCCGGGTCCACCGAGCCGTTTGGCCGTCGCATACCCGAGAAGCTGTTCCGCGCCATTGACCTGATGGAGAAGAACCTTGAAGAGCCGCTCAGGATTTCTGAAGTCTGTCGTCGTGTCAAAGTCTCTCACAGGCAGCTTGACCGCTTGTTCCGGCGGTATGTGAAGACTCCTCCCTCGGCCTACTATCGTGACATTCGCCTGGACCGCGCGCGTGGCCTCGTCACCCAGACGGAATTGCCGATGTCGCAGGTCGCGCTTGCATCAGGATTTTCGAGCCAGGTTCATTTCAGCAGGACCTACAAGACGCGCTTCGGCATTTCTCCCCGGACCGACCGCGTGGAAGGCCGGGTCCCGTTTGAATTTCGGTCGTGGCCAATGCACAGGACGCCGCACGGCCAGTCAGGTTAAATTGGCGGCCAATTTGGTGAATTGCCGGAATTCGTTTCGGCTGCAAGATCGGACAGGGCGCGCCTGACACGAGGGTACACTCGATGACCGATCTGCCAAGCAGAGAGCAATTCGCGACGATTGGCGCGGGGTACTCACCTGACGTGAGCCGCTCAATGTCGTTGAAGGCGGACGCCTACACGGACCCGGCCTGGTACGAGGTGGATCGGTCCGAGATCATTGCGCGCAGCTGGCAATGGGTTTGCCATGTCGAGAAGCTGCGCGAGCCCGGTTCCTACCTTGCAACCGAAATCGCCGGAAGGCCGGTCGCGATAGTGCGTGATCGCGAGGGTGTCCTTCGCGCCTTCTACAACGTCTGCAAGCACCGCGCGCACCATCTTCTCAGCGGAGAAG
>VYCX01000536.1 GCA_009843725.1 Boseongicola sp. SB0675_bin_26 | reverse complement strand
TCCGACCAGGTTCGCGCCATGGTTCTGTCGAACACGGCCGTGAAGATCGGCACGACGGAAATGTGGCAGGAAAGGATCGACGCCGTGAAGGCGGGCGGAATCGAGTCCCTGGCCGATGCCGTCATGGAACGCTGGTTCTCACGCGAATTCCGGGGCACGCCCGAACTCGCTGCGTGGCGGAACATGCTGACTCGTCAGCCGGCCGACGGCTACATTGGCGGCTCGGCCGCGATCTCGGGAACCGATTTCCACGCCACGACGGCAAACCTGACCTTGCCAACGCTGGTCATCGCCGGAAGCGAAGACGGCTCGACGCCGCCGGACCTGGTTCGCGAGACTGCCGAACTCGTCAAGGAAAGCCGGTTCGTGCTGATCCGGCAGGCCGGGCATCTTCCAATGGTGGAGAAGCCGGAGGAATTCGCCGGGCATCTCACGGCATTTCTGGAAGAGCTCGGGCATGGCTGACCGATCGGATCCGGCGGGAACGCGGTCCATGCATCGCCGCGCGTTTCGCCGTTCCGCTGCGCGGAAGCCCTGTCGTGTTCCGGCAGCGCCCAGCTGATTGCTGCATGCGTGGGGTGCGCCATGACCGATCGCCACGAAACAGGCACGAAGACCCGCGGCGCGGTCGGGGCGACAGCCATGTGGATCGGGCCGATGCCGCGAATTGAAGCCCAGGCCACGGCGAAAGCGTCCGCGAGACCAGGGGCACACATGCGAGCGTGGCAGGAGCCTCGCGTCCCGACATGAGCGTCGAGGACGTGTTCCGCCCGGACATCCGGCTTGGCTCGGCACCGGCTGAGGCCCGAGCATTCGTGCGTGCAGCAATTCCCAGAGGAAAACGCATATGAGCCAGATCAGGGCAGCCGTCTGTCGCGCGTTCGGAGAGCCGTTGACCGTCGAGGAGCTGGAACTCGCGCCGCCGGGCACGGGCGAGGTCGAGGTGGCGATCAGGGCCTGCGCAGTCTGTCACTCGGACATTGCATACGCCGCCGGCGCGTGGGGCGGGAGACTGCCTGTCGTCTACGGTCACGAGGCTTCGGGCGAGGTGGCAGAAGTTGGCCCCGGCGTCACGGGATTCCGGCCCGGAGACAGGGTCATCGTCACGCTCATCAAGTCATGCGGAACCTGTCACGGGTGCGCGACCGCGCGGCCTGCATTGTGTTCGGGATCGCAGCATGCGACGCCTCTGACGGGAGCGGACGGCGAACGTGTGCTGCGCGCAATGTACTGCGGCGCATTTGCGGAAAGGACCGTAGTGCACGAGAGCCAGATTGCACGCATTCCGGACAACATCCCGTATGACGCGGCTGCGCTGCTATCCTGCGGGGTCATCACGGGCGTAGGCGCGGTGATCAACGCCGCAAGGCTCAGGCCCGGAGAGAACGCGGTCATCATCGGTGCAGGCGGTGTCGGTCTCAACGCCATACAGGGCGCGCGGATTGCAGGCGCAGGCCGGATCGTTGCCGTCGACCTGGTTCCCGAAAAACTGGAGGACGCGCGCGTCTTCGGTGCGACGGACGGCATTCTGGCAAGCGACGGCAACCCAGCGGAAAGACTCCATGCCTTGCTTGGGAAGGGAGCGGACGCGGTCTTCGTCGCTGTGGGCGCAACTTCCGCCTTCGACAGTGCGCCGTCGCTTCTCGCGCCCGGCGGGCGGGTCGTCATGGTCGGCATTCCTCCGTCCGGCGAACTGGCCTCCTACGAGCCGGACATTGTCGCCAGCGCCGGGCAGTCGTTGCTTGGTGCCAAGATGGGCGACACCGTGCTTGCCCGAGACATCCCCTGGTTGACCGAACTCTATCTTCAAGGCCGTCTCAAGCTTGACGAGCTGATCACGGGGCGTTGGAGTCTTGACAAGATCAACAAGGCAATTGCGGACACAAAGACGGGAAGGGCCCGACGAAACGTCATCGTGTTCCAGTAGCCGGCATCCGGGTGCAGCGCGCACTTCCTGCGGCAAGGAGCCGGCGATGACCGACTTCCATGCATACTCTGGACCCGAACCGTGATTGGTGGTTGGCTGACCCGGCAGTTTCGCTGCAGCTCATTGGAGGCATGCTTCCGTGCAACTTCATGATCTCGACGTGATCGTCACGGCTCCTCCGGCACCCGGATGGGGCGGGCGCTACTGGATACTGGTCAAGGTCACGACCGATGACGGCATCGCCGGATGGGGCGAGTGCTATGCAAGCTCGGTCGGGCCGGACGCAATGACCGTCGTCATCCGGGACGTGTTCGAGCGGCACATGCGAGGCGAGAATCCGGCAAATGTCGAGAAGATGTTCCGGCGCACGTACTCCAGCGGCTTCACCCAGCGCCCCGACCTGACGGTCATCGGCGCGTTCTCCGGGCTCGAAATCGCGTGCTGGGACATTCTCGGCAAGGCGCGGGACTGTCCGGTCTGGGAGCTGCTGGGCGGCCGCATGAACGACCGGATCCGGGCCTACTCCTATCTCTACCCTCTCCGGCATCACGAGCTGCCCAGGTTCTGGGGCGATGCGGACATGGCGGCGGAGTCAGCGCTCTACCTTGCGGACCAGGGCTACACCGCGGTCAAGTTCGACCCGGCCGGCCCCTACACCATGCGGGGCGGCCACCATCCGTCGCGCTTCGACATTGAAACCTCGGTCCAGTTCTGCGCGCGCATTCGCGAGGCGGTCGGGCCGCGCGCAGACCTCCTGTTCGGCACCCATGGACAGTTCAATCCGGCGGGCGCAATCCGGCTCGCGCAGGCCATCGAACCCTACGGCCCGCTCTGGTTCGAGGAGCCGGTGCCCCCAGATGCGCCCGAATCCCTCGGCCAGGTGGCAAGGGCGACCTCGATCCCGATCGCGACGGGCGAGCGGTTGACGACGCGAACCGAGTTCGCGGCAGCCCTGTCAAACGGCGCGGCGATACTGCAGCCGGCACTGGGGCGAGCGGGCGGCATCTGGGAAGGCAGGAAGATTGCGGTGCTCGCTGAATCCGCCGGGGCGCAGCTTGCGCCGCATCTCTATGCGGGTCCCGTGGAATGGGCGGCGAACCTGCATCTTTGCGTCTCGATTCCGAACCTCCTGATTGCGGAAACCATCGAGACGGGATTTCACGACAGGCTCATCAAGGGCACGATCCGTGTCGAGGACGGCTACGTCCGGGCGCCGGAGGGTCCTGGACTGGGCATCGACGTGGACGAGGCACTGGCGCGGAAGCACGCCTATTCCGGCGACCGCCTGCATCTCGAAATGCAGGACGATCCCCCGCGCTATGATCGCACCCAGCTGTTTGAAGGCGGCGCGCCGGTCGGCAAG
>VYCX01000574.1 GCA_009843725.1 Boseongicola sp. SB0675_bin_26 | reverse complement strand
ACAGCCGGTCGCCCACGCTCACATGGGTTCCGTGCAGGGCGCGGGTCTTGCCGGAGTAGAAGTGCTCGCCGACATCATCCGCATTCCAGAGATTCAGGTCCCCGACCTGCGGCCCTTCGATCGAGGAGATCCGGAACACGCCCCCGCAAGGCACGCGGAACGTCGCGGCGTCGCGCGGTGGCACGTGCACTTCGTCCGTCTTCCGGAAGTTCGCGAAGGCTTTACGGTAGGCGTCGAGATCAGGCGGCGCCAGCACTTCGGAAGGATAGCAGATCACCGGCTCGACGGCGCGGCGGGCTTCGGCATCAGGCGGCTCGGACATCGGAGTGCTCCGAATCGTTTTTTTCGACCAAACGTTCGGACGTGTCGGATTTCAAGGCCCGCACGGCTCGAACCTCCCGCACGACTCAATCCGCGCCCGCTGGCTCAGGTCTCCAGCGCCTCCACGCAGAGGATCGTCGGCAGGTGCCGGGCAACCTCGTCCCAAGTCTCGCCCTCGTCCGCACTGGCAAAGACGGACCCCGAATTCGTCCCGAAATATATCCCCGCCGGATCACCCGCGTCCCCGGACATCGCCTGCCGGAGAACCGTGAAATAGCACCCGTCCTGCGGCAGCCCGGCCCGCTTCGCCGCCCAGCTCTCGCCGCCGTCGGTCGACTTCCAGACAGCGGCCGCCGCGTCCGGCGGGTAGCGCCCGATCCCGTCGCCGTTCAATGGCAGCGTCCAGATCGTCGCCCCGTCGCGCGGATGGACGTGCACCGGAAACCCGAACGTCGAAGGCAGGCCCTCGGTGATGTCGTCCCAGCTCCGCCCGCCGTCCCGGCTCCTGTAAACGCCATGATGGTTCTGCTGGTAAAGCAGGTCGCCAGTGCCGTCCGCGCGCACCATGTTATGGACGCAGTGCCCGGTCTGGCCGTCGCGCGGCGCCGCCGGATGGTCGTGATGCCCGCAGGCCTCCGCGTTCGACAACCGGTTCCGGCGGTCCCAGGTCGCGCCGCCGTCCTCGGTCGCGAAGACCCCGGCCGCCGAGATCGCGAGCCAGAACTTCTCAGGGTTGCCAGGATCGGCAACGATCGTGTGCAGCACCAGGCCCGCCGCCCCAGGCTGCCAGTCCTCCACCGAAGGATGGTCGGAAAGCGAGCTGACCTTCTCCCAGGTCTCGCCACCGTCATCGCTGGCGAGGAGCATCGCGGGCTTCGATCCGGCATAGAGCCGGTCGCCGACCCGGCCAAGCGACCAGAGGGCCGACATCTCTCCCGTGAACGGCGCCGGCGGCGAAGGCTTCCAGTCGAACAGCTTCGCCACCTCCTCGTTCTCGGCAAAGAACGCCTCGCTCTGCCCGTGCGCCAGATTCGACAGTGTCCAGGACGCGCCGCGATCTTCCGAGCGCCAGACGCCGGCGCCTTCCCAGTCGCCGCCGCCTGCGGCCCATATCACGCCCGTCCCGGGATTCCCGATCGCGTGGTTGATCGGCCAGAGATTGCAGTGCGGGCCATCCACCGACCACTCCGCGCGGTCCTCGGACGTGACCAGGAACAGGCCCTTCGTGGTGCCGACCAGCAATGAAACCGTCATCTCGCGCCTCCCCCTTCGCGGACCCTGCCCCAGGGAGCGGGCGGTCGCAACTACACGATGCGTTCGACCATCATCTTCTTGATCTCGGCGATCGCCTTCGCCGGGTTCAGGTTCTTCGGGCAGGTCTTGGCGCAATTCATGATCGTGTGGCAGCGGTAGAGCTTGAACGGATCCTCGAGGTCGTCCAGCCGCTCGCCGGTCGCTTCGTCGCGGCTGTCGACAAGCCAGCGATAGGCATGCAGGAGCGCCGCCGGACCGAGATAGCGGTCGCCGTTCCACCAGTAGCTCGGACAGGACGTGGAACAGCACGCGCACATCACGCACTCGTAGAGGCCGTCGAGCTTGCGGCGATCCTTGATCGACTGCTTCCATTCCTTCCCGGGCCGGTTCGTCGTGGTCTCGAGCCACGGCATGATCGACGCGTGCTGGGCGTAGAAGTGACTCAGGTCGGGAACGAGATCCTTTACGATCGGCATGTGGGGCAACGGATAGACCTTGATGTCGCCCTTGATCTCGTCATGGCCGTAGGTGCAGGCGAGCGTGTTGATCCCGTCAACGTTCATGGCACAGGATCCGCAGACCCCCTCCCGGCATGAACGCCGGAATGTCAGCGTCGGGTCGGTCTCGCTCTTGATCTTGATGAGGACGTCGAGAACCATCGGCCCGCAACTGTCCATGTCCACGTGATACGTGTCCACGCGCGGGTTTTCGCCGTCGTCCGGGTTCCAGCGGTAGATTCGCACCTTGCGCGCGCTCCTGGCCCCTTCCGGCTTCGGCCAGGTCTTGCCCGCGCGAATCCTGGAGTTCCTGGGCAGAGTCAGTTGAACCATGTGAAGAACCCTTCCTTGCAGTTCACCTGGACGCGCGGACCGCGTCCCCATGCCGGCGCCCGCGATGCGGCTCTCGCGGCACATTGCGCACGTTCCGTGAAGCTCGAATGACGCACCGTCTCCATCCGCCTATTCACCAAGATCCGGGGGCCGTATCGGATCCTGGCCGGTCTTCCGACGTACGCAGCTGCCATACACCTCGTGGGGATCGAGGCCCCTGACATAGTCGCTCCCGATCGTGATCGACAGCTTGGCGAGGGTCTCGCCCCGGCTGTTGACCCCGACGCCGACGGACCCCGTGGGTCCCGCGGCCGCCCGGGCGCGCTCCTCGCACTGGCGCGCCGCCAGCTCGGGCGAGACCGGTCCGCAGGCTGCCGGAAGCGCTGCCAGGACGGCGATCCCGAAAGCCCGCAGGCGCGTCGCCGCCCGGCCAGAGAGCAACGCGAAGTCCGGATCGCCCGACCAGGAGATGCCGCAGGCCGTCAATAGACCCGCGCCTTCGGCGCAATCTTCTTCAGCTCGATCCCTCCGTCGGACTCCTCCGTCAGCGGATCCAGCCTAACGGGCCGGTAGTTCAGCCTCACGCCGTCCTCGACCCAGGCCAGCGTGTGCTTGCGCCAGTCGTCGTCATCGCGTTCAGGGTAGTCCTCGTGCGCGTGTGCGCCGCGGCTTTCCTTCCGTGCCTCGGCGCTGACGATCGTGGCCAGCGCGTTCGCCATCAGGTTGTCGAGCTCCAGGGTCTCCATCAGGTCCGAATTCCAGATGAGGGATCGGTCCGTGACCTGGACGTCGTCCATCCTGGACGCGACCCGCTTCATGTTCTCCACGCCTGCGGAAAGGATCTTGCTGGTGCGGAAGACCGCCGCGTCGGACTGCATCGTCCTTTG
>VYCX01000131.1 GCA_009843725.1 Boseongicola sp. SB0675_bin_26 | reverse complement strand
GAGGATGCCATGATTCGGGAAGGAATGGAATCTTTTGTTTTTAACTAACCACTAGTTGCCGCGCCGTTCGGCTTCCTCGATGTCAATGCTGAACAATGAGCCAGGCAATTCACCGGGAGATTCGAGCTGCCCCAGAACAACCGTGGTCTTCGCTCCCTGACCGTCGAAGACCACCCATTGCCGGAGTTCAACCGGATTGTCCGTGAACTTGAGTTGCAAATGGCCGTATTCGGGACGTTCGGGATCCTGCGCCGTCACGATGGTAGCCGTTCCGTCAAAGTCGTGACCAATGACCAAGTTGCGACTCCGGAAGTCGACGTTTCTTTCCAGGATCAGGTTCAAGGGTGTCCGCCTCAGCGGATATCGCTCCGCACCGGAAACGTTCGACTTGCCGTCGAAGATGGCGACCTGGCCGCCTCCCGCCATGACCAGCAGGTCTTCCGGCGCGTCATATTCAAAGCGCATTCTTCCAGGACGCCAGATGTAAAGAGTGCCGGTCGATAGAGTGCCGTCGTCGTTGATCTGCACGAAATCGCATTTTGCACGCGCGATATTCATTATGTAGTGCGAAATCGCGTCCAGAGGCAGCTTTTGCGCAGCAAGCACCGGGGTCGTCGCAAGGGCGATCCCGCTGGCAAGAAATGTACGGCGTAGCATCGTGCCTCCTGACTGGATCATTCCGATGATCGTTCAGGCCGAGAACAAGCACATATCCTTTGCGAAACCAAGTGACAGATCGTCGAAGAACTCCTTCACACGCATTCTTGATGCGCTCTGCCCTCGCCCGACGAGGCAACCGGACCAGCTTCGGCCATCAGACGCGGAACCGCAAGGACGCAGACGCCAACTCCGCAATTGTCCGTCAACTTTCCTGTGTCGCGTGCATGCATCACTATTCGCACATGCGTTCACCCTGTCCGGCATCTTGCCCCTTGGCGACCTTGCGTCCAGGCATGATGAAACAAGTCCGCACGCCCGATCCCTGTCACTGCCATCGCGGGCTGCTCAAGCCGAACCGGTTGCCTGTCGATCACGCCAGCCTGGCGTTCGGGATCACTTCTTCCGTCCGATCAGGCACCTTGCGACCCCTTTGGATTCGCGGTCCTTCTCCCGCGCCGGGCGCACCCTTTCAGTGTCGCCCGGTGCCAAGGATGAGGGACGGTCAAGAACTCTCGGCCGCCGTCCGCGCAAGGCATGTCGCCCGACGGGCTCAGACAGCCAATCGGCCACCCTGCTCCATGGGTCGCTGGTTCTCGCGTGGACATTGAGAACCTGTAGGAACCCTCGCCTTTCTGCAATCCCTGCAAGGGCGATGCCCACGTTGCCTGGATCCGTCGCGCAGTCGGCGCCGACAAGATACATGCCGGGGCATTGGCAGGCGCGGCACAATTGCTCAAATGCCGAGTTGCCCGTCTGTCATGCCGCGTCACCCCTGCTCGGGCACGAGAATCTCGCGCTTGCCCACGTGGTTGGCCGCGCTGACCAGGCCGCTCTCCTCCATCTGCTCGACCAGCCGCGCAGCCTTGTTGTAGCCGATGGCAAGCTTGCGCTGGATGTAGGAAGTCGAGCACTTTCGGTCGCTGATGACGATCTGGACGGCCTGATCGTAGAGCGCATCCTCTCCATCCGTGTTTCCGCCTAGACCAAGCACGAGATCAAGGTCCGAACCCGCTTCCGCGTCCGGTTCCGCCACGACGCCCGCAACATATTCCGGAGCCCCGAAGCTCTTGAGGTGACTGACCACGTCCTCGACCTCTTCATCTGAGACAAATGGCCCGTGAACCCGAATGATCTTGCCGCCGCCGGCCATGTAGAGCATGTCGCCCTGCCCGAGCAGCTGTTCTGCGCCCATTTCTCCGAGGATCGTCCGGCTGTCGACCTTCGACGTGACCTGGAACGAGACCCTGGTCGGGAAGTTCGCCTTTATGGTCCCCGTGATGACGTCCACCGACGGCCGTTGCGTTGCCATGATCAAGTGTATTCCGGAAGCCCGGGCCATTTGGGCCAGGCGCTGGATGCAGGCTTCGATTTCCTTGCCCGCGACCATCATCAGGTCGGCCATTTCGTCCACGATCACCACGACGTAGGGGAACGTCTCCGGCTCGAATTCCTCCGTCTCGAAAACGGGCTCGCCTGTCTCGTCGTCGAAGCCTGTCTGCACGGTGCGCGAGAACATCTCTCTCTTGGAAAGCGCGGCCTTGACCCGGCCATTGTAGCCCTCGATGTTGCGAACCCCGATCTTGGACATCTTGCGATAGCGCTCCTCCATCTCGCCGACGACCCATTTCAGGGCGATCACGGCCTTCTTCGGATCGGTCACGACCGGCGAAAGAAGATGGGGAATGCCGTCATAGACCGAAAGCTCGAGCATCTTCGGATCAATCATGATCAGGCGGCACTCCTCGGGCGTCAGCTTGTAGAGCAGGCTGAGGATCATTGTGTTGATCGCGACGGACTTGCCCGACCCCGTGGTCCCCGCGATCAGGAGGTGAGGCATCCTGGCCAGGTCGGCAACAACCGGTTCGCCGCCAATGTTCTTGCCGAGTGCAAGCGGCAGGCGTTGCTTGCTGTCGCCATAGTCGCGGGTGGACAGCATCTCCCGGAGAACCACCATCTCACGGCTGTCATTTGGCAGCTCGATGCCAATGACGGAACGCCCCGGGACGGTTGAGACGCGCGCCGCAAGCGCAGACATCGAGCGCGCGATGTCGTCTGCAAGCCCCATGACGCGGCTGGCCTTGAGACCAGGTGCCGGCTCAAGCTCGTACATTGTAACGACTGGTCCGGGACGCACGCTGACGATCTCGCCCCTGACGCCGTAGTCATCGAGAACATTCTCGAGCATCCGCGCGTTTTCCTTCAACGCCTCGTCCGACAGGTAATGGCGCCTGATCGTGATCGGGTCGGTCAGCAGACCCAATGGCGGCACCTCGAATTCGGCCCTGCGGTCGGAGAAAGGCAGAGAGGGCTCTGCTTCAGCGCGAGCCCGGCGCGACCTCGCGGACTTCCTTGTCGCATGCTGAACCTTCGCCCTTGCCTCAGGCGCCGCGATGCGGTCGGAACCCGCCGCCATGCCGACCGGATCCATGAGTTGCGCATCCGGCATCGGAGGCGCTTCGCCGAATCGGTCCTCCGCGGCGACGTCACGATGATCCTGCCCCTCAAACGCCAGATCGTCTGGGTCTTCCGGTCGCCTGATCGGCGGCTCCTCGCGGAGGATGAACCCCGATCCTTGCGCCCGTCTTTCGACGACATCTGCAATCCGTGCTCCAATCCGGCCAATCTCGCGAGAAAGCGGGG
>VYCX01000036.1 GCA_009843725.1 Boseongicola sp. SB0675_bin_26 | reverse complement strand
CGACAAGTGCCGCATCTGCGCCAACCCTTGCGGCATGCTGCGTGAGGCGGATGCCTTCTGCCGTGTTGTTCGAACCGGTTCCGGCAATCACCGGCACCCGCCCGTTCGCGGCCTTCACGACCTCCTCGACCACCGTTTCATGTTCGTCGTGCGAAAGCGTCGGGCTTTCGCCCGTCGTGCCGACGGCGACAAGGCCGGTCGAGCCGCACTCGATCTGCCATTCGACCAGCGACTTGAGCGCCTCCATGTCCAGCGCCCCTTCCTTGAACGGGGTCACGAGCGCGGGGATCGAACCTTGGATCATGACATGCCTCCACAGTGTCGTGACTTGAATGCTTCGCGACCTGTGCAACCTATCGTTCGCCCGGGGAATTGCCAAGGCGGTCCTAACGTGCTTTGATGCAGGTGCCGGGGGGCACGAGAGAGCGGATTGATTTCATGTTCAAGGCCCTGATTGCGGCGATTTTCCTGAGCGGATGGACAACGGCCGGGCTTGCCCAGACAAGTGCCGAGATTGCGAGCTACAAGCGCGCGGTCGTAGCCATGAAGGCAGGCGACTGGGAGACGGCGCGCGCCGAAGCGCAGCGCGCAGGGCCGGTCGCCCGCGACATCATCGAATGGCGGCGGTTTCGTGCGAGCGAGGGCGATTTCGTTTCGATCCGGAAGTTCCTTTCCCGCCGCGCGGACTGGCCCGGGCTGAAGCTCCTGAGGCGCCGGTCCGAAACCAACGTGCCTGTCGGAAGCCGCCCGCTGGAGGTCATCGACTTCTTCTCCAGCCAGCCGCCCCAAACGGGCGCGGGCGCGCGCGCCCTGATTGCCGCCTACCGTTCAAAGGGCTTTCATGCTGAGGCCGAGGCGGAGGCTGTGCGCGTCTGGCAGACCATGCTCATCGAACAGGAGGACCATGACGCGCTTCTCAAGGAATTCCGGAACGTGCTCAGGCCGCATCACGAAGCCCGGCTCGACATGCTGCTTTGGCGTGGCGCGAGGCAGAACGCCGAGCGCATGTATCCGCTTGTCAGCAACGGCTGGGTGGCCCTCGCAAGGGCACGGCTGGCCCGGCGCGGGACCGGGTCAGGCGTCGAAGTGCTTATCGGAAAGGTGCCTGGAAGCCATCGCGATCATCCCGGCCTCGCCTTCGAGATCATGCAGTGGCGGGCACGAAACGGCGACAACCAGGAGGCGGCGGCCATCTTCTTCGAGGCGGGCGAGGACGGGCTCGGACGGCCCGCTCGCTGGGCGGGGTGGAGAAGGTCGCTGGCGCGTCGATTGATGCGCGACGGCAAGGCCGAACTGGCATATCGGCTTGCGTCACGGCACGGGCTGCAAGAGGGATCGAGCTACGCAGACCTGGAATGGCTCTCAGGGTACCTGGCGCTGACCTACATGAACGACGGACAGGTTGCGCTGCATCACTTCAAGCGCTTCCGGGATGCGGTGGAAAGGCCCATCTCCCTGGGCAGGGCGGGCTATTGGCAAGGGCGGGCGCGCGAATCGCTGGGAGACCTGGCAGGCGCGAGGCGAGCCTATGCCCTCGGCGCTCGGCATCAGACGAGCTTCTATGGCCTGCTCGCGGCCGAAAGGGCGGGCATTCCACTTGATTCGGCGCTGAGAGGCGAGGAGACGTTTCCACATTGGACGAGCACCACGTTGCCGCGGAGTTCGGTTTTCGCGGCGGTACGGTTCTTCATTGCGTCGGGTGAGCGCGACCAGGCCGAGCAGTTCGTCAGCCACATGGCCGAGACCCTGCCACGGCACGAGCTCGGAAGTCTCGGGGAATACGTGCTGGCGGAGAACGAGCCGCATCTCTCGGTGGCCATTGCCAAGCAGGCCGCAAGACGGGGCATCGTTCTGCCAAGGTACTACTTCCCGGTCGCGCGGATGGGTGTCTCCAATTTCCCGATACCGAGGGAACTCGTGCTGGCCATCACGAGGCAGGAAAGCGAATTCGATCCCGCCGTCCGCAGCCGTGTGGGTGCGCTGGGCATCATGCAACTGATGCCCGATACCGCCAGGGAGGTCGCAGCATACCTCGACATGCCCTACAGCAGCAGCCGCATGCTCTCGGACACGTACTACAACACGCGGCTGGGCACTGCCTATCTGGACGAGCTGCTGGAACGGTACGACGGCAATGTCGTGCTGGTCGCGGCGGCGTACAATGCCGGGCCGGGCCGCGCCGATCGCTGGACTGATTCGTTGGGCGATCCCAGGCGGAGCGACATGGTCGACTGGATCGAGCACATTCCCTACAACGAAACGCGGAACTACGTGATGCGTGTTGCCGAGGGCATGCTGGTCTATCGAGCGAGGCTTGGCGGAAAGCTCGGCCCTGTGACCATGAGCCGGGAGATCGCGGACTGGCGGGGTCACGAACGGGCTGTCCGGAGCGGATGGTCAGGATGGACGTCGGTTCGGCCGCGACTTCGTCCAGCGCCCCTGACCGATTGAGACGCCTGACCGCACACGCGTGCTGCTGCGGGAGCCGGCCCGGGATGAAGCTCTATCCAGCGCGACGGATTCCCGAACTTGGCTGCGCGCCGGGCGCGATGCCCGTCTGCCGGCATTCAGCGCAGCGACCGTCCCTTCATGATCGCGTCTGGCCCGAACTTGTTGCGTATCCTGTCTGATGCACGTTCGGCCGCGGCCCGGATGCGTGACCCCGGATCCAGGAGATCGCCGCTCGCGTCCGCCTCCGCCGCGGTCTCGAGATGGGAAAGGCCGACGCCGAGCAGCCGATACGGGCCTTCGTCGCCGACCTGATCGAAGAGCGTCCGTGCAGTGCGATAGATCCGGTCCGCAATTTGCGTGGGTTCCGAAAGGCCGGACTGGCGCGTCAGCAAACGGTGATTGGCGCGCTTCAGCTTCAGCGTGACCGTTCGCCCCGCCAGGTCCCTGGCCTTTGCCCGGTCCGACACCTTTTCGGCAAGACGCCATATGTGGCCGTCAAGAATTCCGGAATCCTTGGTGTCTTCCCCGAACGTGGTTTCGTTCGAGATCGACTTGACCGGCGTCCGCGACGAAACGGGCCTGTGGTCCTCGCCACGCGCAAGGTGGTAAAGGCGCTCGCCGAAGCTTCCGAAGCGCGCAATCAGGTCCCGTCGGTCCCAGCGACGCAGATCGGAAAACGTCCGTATTCCAGCCTTTGCCAGGGATGCCTGCGCTTGCTGACCGACCCCCCAGATGAGACTTACCTGCTGCTCGCCCAGGAAGCTGGCCGTTTCTGCGCGACCGATCACGGAAAATCCCCGGGGCTTGTCCCGGTCGGATGCCACCTTGGCCAGGAACTTGTTGTGGCTGAGGCCGA
>VYCX01000344.1 GCA_009843725.1 Boseongicola sp. SB0675_bin_26 | reverse complement strand
CCATTGCCTTTCTCGTTCTGATCGGCGTGGTCGAAGGCGTCTCGCCGTCGATGGAGGAAGCCGCGCAGACGCTTCGCGCCAACCGCTGGCAGACGTTCCGTACGGTGTCGCTGCCGCTGATGCGGCCCGGACTGGCCAATGCGTTCCTGCTGGGATTCATCGAGAGCATGGCCGATTTCGGCAACCCGCTCGTTCTCGGCGGCAACTTCGATGTGCTTTCGACGGAAATTTTCTTCGCAATCGTAGGCGCGCAGTACGACCAGGGTCGTGCGGCGGTGCTTGCCATGGTCTTGCTGTTCTTCACCCTGTCCGCCTTCTTTGCCCAGCGGGCCTGGCTTGGGAGAAAGAGCTATACGACCGTCTCCGGCAAGGGCGACGCCGGCCTGCACCCGCTGATGCCAAACGGCCTCGCAGTACCGGTGATGATCGTGGCGCTCAGCTGGGCGATCTTTACTGCAACGGTCTACGGCATGATCGTTTACGGCAGTGTCGTGGAGCTTTGGGGAGTCAACAACACGCTTACGTTCAAGCACTACGTCACGGCCTTCTCGATACGCATCGAGGAGGAGGGCATTCGCTGGACAGGCGCCGCCTGGGACAGCTTCTGGACGACGATCACCATCGCCGCGATAGCGGCGCCCTTGACGGGGGCCGTCGGGCTGGTCACTGCGTATCTGCTGACCCGGCAGAGCTTCGCAGGAAAGAGCGCGTTCGAGTTCGGCACGATGCTGTCCTTCGCGATCCCTGGCACGGTCATCGGCGTGAGCTACATCCTGGCCTTCAACGTGCCACCGATCGAGATCACCGGAACGGGCATCATACTCGTCGTCAGCTTCATCTTCCGCAACATGCCTGTGGGCGTGCGCGCCGGCATCGCGTCCATGTCTCAGCTCGACAAGTCGCTGGATGAAAGCTCCCTGACGCTGGGCGCCAATTCGTGG
Source organism: Boseongicola sp. SB0675_bin_26 (assembly GCA_009843725.1). GTDB lineage: Bacteria > Pseudomonadota > Alphaproteobacteria > Rhodobacterales > Rhodobacteraceae > JAJEFO01. The sequence goes on along the minus strand of VYCX01000344.1, from coordinate 2,366 downwards.
CAAACTTTCCGCCGGGTGATCCTTCCGCTTCTGCGGCCGGCGATTCTCGCCGCGCTCGTGTATTCCTTCGTGCGCGCCATGACAGCGATCTCGGCCGTGATCTTCCTTGTGTCGGCGGAGTACGACATGGCCACGAGCTACATCATCGGACGGGTCGAGAACAACGACTACGGTCTTGCGATCGCCTACTCCACGACACTGATCTTCGTTATGCTGTTGGCCGTGGCGCTGATGCAGCTGCTCGTCGGGCGCACCCAGATAGGGCGTCGCATGACGCAGTCGCGGTCAAATGTTTGAGGAGGGGGCGACATGAGAATCGCATCCAAGGCCGCGCCAATCCGGTTCGAGGGCGTCTCAAAGAAATTCGGCAAGGATGTCTTGGCGGTCGACAACATCGATCTTGCCGTGGACGCGGGCAAGCTCGTGACCCTGCTCGGCCCGTCGGGCTGCGGAAAGACCACGACGCTCAGGATGATTGCGGGCTTGGAGATGGCTACTTCGGGCCGAATTACCATTGGCGAAGTGGATGTAACGGCATTGCCTGCGACCGACCGCGACGTGTCGATGGTCTTCCAGTCGTACGCCCTGTTTCCGCATATGAACGTGCTGGAAAACGTCAGGTACGGCCTGACCTTTTCCGGGCTTGGCAAGGAAGAAGCCCGATCTCGCGCGCTGCAAGGGCTGGAACTGGTAGGTCTCAAGGGATTTGATGGGCGCTTGCCGTCTGAGCTGTCGGGCGGTCAACAGCAACGGGTTGCGGTGGCGCGCGCCTTGGTGCTTGAGCCACAGGTCCTGCTCTTTGACGAGCCGCTTTCGAACCTGGACGCCAAGTTGCGTCGGCAGGTGCGCGAAGACATTCGCGCGATCCAGCAGGAGCTCGGCCTGACCGTTGTCTACGTCACCCATGACCAGGAGGAGGCGCTCGCGGTTTCTGACGAGATCGTCGTGATGCGCAATGCAGCCATCGCCCAGATCGGTACGCCGCGTGAGCTCTACGACGCGCCGAATGACCGCTTCGTTGCGGACTTCATTGGCGAGGCGAACCTGATTGAATGCCAAATCGTCGAACTCGATGGCAGCACCGCGTTGATCGAGATCGAAGGTTATCGGCACCGGCTGCCGGCGAGAGGATTGTCCTTGGGACCTGCCACGCTTGCCGTACGTCCTTCCCGCATTGTTCTCGGTTGCGACGCGGGCGTGCATGCGACGGTCGCAAAGGCAACGTATGTTGGCGTGCGAATGGAGTACACGCTGGAAGGCGGGTTCGGACAGGTCTTTGCCGTGCAGGACGATGTGGACAACCCTCTGGAGGTCGGCACGACCCTGCGCATGTCCTTTGCCGCGAAGGGGCCTGTGCTGCTGCCGGGAGAGGCGTAGCGTGCCCGCCCGGCCCCATGCTGTGTGTGGCGACTGATTCACGCTTCCCGGTTGCGCAATGAGCGCCCAGCGTTAGTGGCCAACATCGCGCGAGGACATTCACGCTGCCGGAAGTGATGTCGCAGGCCGCCCCGGATCGGGCCAGCCTCGTGCGATAGGCACGGGATACGGTTGCGACGCTCGCCGCTCCGGGCAGTTCACGCGGGCAGGCCGATGCGACCCTTGATGCGCACGAGCGCACCAGCACCTGCTGCCCGCTTTCTGCAGCATTCGAATTCCTGGCGGATGCCCTTCCTGATCCCGAAACTGACTTCGGCGGGTGCAAGAATGCATTGGGAGCGCAAGTCCGGATCAGAACGGCGATGCTTCAGATCGGATCCGGAAACGAGGGCGTGTCGGCCACGGGCAGTGGATGAGCCGATTCATTCTCCATGGCGCTCTGGATTCCCTTGCCTGCACTTGGCATCTTTTGCCCGGGCCGGGGCATTGCGGTGCCGCCGTTCTGTCCGGGCTTGCGCTCAAGCATCGCCGAGTCCCGCGGAACCGACCTCAAGCGCCCCATGCAGGTGTCGCCACGGACTTCAGTTCGTCAAAGACCTGTGGCGCACCGGCGATCACGCGGCCCCCGTCGCTGATCATCTCATCGGCGCTGTGATCCTCGGTCAGTCCGCCCGCCTCGGTCACGAGAAGCAGACCTGCCAGGCAATCCCAGGCGTTCATGTGCTCTTCCACATAGCCAATCAGGCGCCCCGCAGCCACGTAAGCCAGGGACAGGGCCCCACTGGCATTGCGATGAAACATCGCTCCGCGCAAAACGAGGGCGGCAACGGTTGACGCGACGTTCTCAGCCCTTATGCGGTTCGAGTAGCCCACCGCCACGATTCCGTCGTCCAGCGTCTTGCCGTTCGCCACGCGTATCGTCTGCCCATTCAGTCTTGCCCCACACCCGCGAAGAGCCGAAAAGGTCTCACCGTAGATCGGGTCATGGA
>VYCX01000035.1 GCA_009843725.1 Boseongicola sp. SB0675_bin_26 | reverse complement strand
GGGGGCCACTGTTCGACGATGTGGCACACCGCGAAGACGTGCCGCGCCGCACTGATCTTGGCGATCTGCCAAACTACCGAACGCACAAGCACACGCTCTACGGAATGCAGGAAGGCAAGTGCAACGGGTGTCTTGTCCTGTTTCCCTTTCGCAACTTCTCGGTCGATCACGTGGTGCCACGAGCGAAGGGCGGCAACGATCACATGGACAATTTGCAGTTGCTGTGCACGGCTTGCAATTCCAGCAAGGGCACCCTGTCGCAAGACGCGTTCATGGCCAAACTGAAACGGGAAGGCATCAGGGCGTAAATGTCAAAATGTTGGCGTTGATCCTTGATCCCGACTTTGGCTACTGAATCTAGCCCCCATCGCTACGGGATGTCTCGGTCGTGCTGTCCGGCTTGCGTACGGTGGCTTCCGCCGCGTCGGAAATCGCGATGGCGTCCGACAATTCAATGACCTTGAGAGGCTTGTCCGAAACGACCTCGGACGGGCCGGACATGTGATAGTGAATGTGCTGGTCGCCCTGCACAATGTTGACCGTGCTGCCGTCCTTTATGACAAGCTGCACATTGGGCTTGCGGGCCATCATGCGCTTGACCCACTTCCACGCGATTGATACGCATTCCATGCCCGCGTCATATCAATTGGCCCTCGTTCCGGCAAGTATATAATTCCGCAAGCAAAGGGCGCGCCAAGGAAGAGCTGAAGTCAGGACGCGGCCTGCAGGCTGCAGCGCGGCGGTTGGTGCCAAGGGCCAGGAAGCGAACCGGTGACGGCGACGGCAGTTGCCAGGAATCGAAGGCTGCAACTACCATCGGTCGCAGTCGCGCATCCGGCCATGCGGCGTCCGCCGCAATTGTCATCCCCGACGATGCGGCAGCCAAAAAGGCGACGCCCCTGCTCGCATGCGGACGCGAAACGCAACATTGGTGAAATAGTGTGCAATGCGCCCCTGGCCAGCGGCATGGAACTGGCCCGGAAGATCTTGGGCGGGTCGTGACGGCGCATGACGCGATGTCGGGCCCGGGCCGCGATGCGCCTCTTCAACGAACTCTCCGGACGTCCGGCGGACACGCGCAGGGCAAAGTGGTCTCGCTTCTCCTGAAAGCCGGCACGAGATTCCGGTGCGGACCGAAAGCGAGCACCTCCCTGGCGGTGCGTCAGGAGGATGTTCGCCATCCCTCTTGGGCCGGCGGACGAAGTGACCGGTTTGCGTCGTTGCGACAGTCCCCTTTCCAAAGACGAGCAGACAGATCTGCCGTTTCATGAAACCTCGTTTTGGCGTCTTGTGCGGGCATTGCGAAGCACCATTTCGAGTTCACTTGCGCACGTGCATGCACCAACCCTTGGTTCGCAACTTTATCCATGCCCTCCTCTTTCGGGCCGCTTGGCGAATGCAACAGTCCCAAGGCCTTGCAGTGGAGGCAGCTTCCGTGCAGCGCAGCTTCAGGCCCAAGCCGCAGATAGCACTCGGAAGCCATCGACGGCGGGCGAGGCCTTGCTTTCTCACGTTGGCGCGCTTGAGGCTGAATATGGAAAGCGTGTCACGAGAACTGATGGCCATGTCGTCCGAGAACGTCAGGGACTTGGTGCGTCACCTTGGGTGTTGCACTGTTGGAGACATGTGCGGATGCAGTCGCTGTCTGAGGGAGGAAGTGCTGATGCCAGCGCTCGCCGGCCCGGCCCTCTTGCGCACTGGCTGCGAAATGACTTGAGCGGGGTCCCGTTCTCTCTTGTAATGTTGCACAAGACATTGGGAACAATTTGGCACCGGGATGCAGCATCACGATTTCCAACGTGCTCGAAGCGAAGAGCAAGTACAACAGCGCCGGGACGACATCATCAATGCGGCGCGCGCACTCCTGGAAACGTCGGGCAGCGGCAGCGTCACGCTGATGTCCATCGGCAAGGGGGTCGGGCTCGCGAAGTCGAACATCTACAGATATTTCGAAAGCCGTGAAGACATTCTGTGCGAGGTCTTTCTTCAGGAGTCCGAAAAGCTGGCAGACGAGCATTGGTCGGCGTTCAACGGGATGCCACGTCTGAACGATCTCTCGACCTGTGCCGCAGTTTTTGCCAACGGATGCGCGGCGCGCCCGCTTTTCTGCATGCTTCACGCAGAACTGGCGGGCACGATGGAAGAACATGTTTCGGTGGAACGGCTGATTTACCTGAAGACGGAATTTGCCCGCCTGATGGCGCGCGTGGCGTCTGGACTGCAGGCTGCTGCCCCCGAACTTGGAGAGGCGCGCGCCTGTCTGGCGGTGCGAATGTTCCTTCACCAGTTGGCCGGGTGCTGGCTGTTTTCCCATTTGGGCGATCGGCCGAACGAAGCGATCAGGACCGCAAGGCTTGCGCAGTTCAGCCAGCCGTTCCGGAAGACATACTCGCAGAGTTGCTACGTCATCCTGACGGGACTGTCGTCCATCGACATTTCGGAAGACATGTTCTCAGGGATTGCGCCGTTCGATCACGACAGCGAGGCAGCATCCGTCCCTCCGACACAAATGGCCTGAGAGCATGCGTCCGGCGCTGGCATTGTCCAGGAGGGCGTAAAGCGGCACGACGCGCAAGGTGCCCGAATTCGTCGTACGGATCGCCACATCGCGAAGCTCGGGAACGAAGGCGAGCCGTGCTGACATCGCCTTGTAGAATGTCTCCCCGGCAAAAAAGAGAACGCGATCCCAATTGGGCCGGTTTGGTGGCAACCTGCGGGGCTCTTGAATCGCGGATCCGTTGCTGCCCGAAATTCAGGATGGCCGCACCGGCAGGCAGCTAAGCGGCCGCGACGCATCACTGGCCAGGCTGACGGGGCACGCGCAGGTGCTCCAAAACCTTGTGCCGGTGTTGCAGGCGCGGATGGCCGGCTTCGCGAACCATCGGTGCCAGGGGTGAGAAACTGCGCGAGCGGATGACGTATCATGGCAAGGAAGGAAGTCAGGGAGCGGCGACATCCGGATGACGACGCGTGACGCGAGATGGAAACCGCAAAGTGGCAATACGATTACTGCTGAAGTGAGAGTCGGATGCCAGGTTCGCAGAAAGCCCTTGCATGCGGCGTTTGGCGACCCTCCTGAAGGCGATTCCGCGTCGAAGTCATGACACGGAAGAAAGAGATCACCCATGTACGTGTCCGGCGTTGACAGGCAGCGAAGCCCTCGAAAGCGGCCGTGCAAATGGGAGGGTGGAAGCCGCCGGGTCCGGGCGGATTCGGGTGCACGGGGCCTCAATCCGGCAGGTCTCTTCGGGTCTGTCACCAGAATCCCGTTCCGCCTGGCGGCGCTTTCAGCCGGACGCGCCACGCTTCGTCCCGAGG